>JBKBSR010000131.1:0-8188 GCA_046291055.1 Roseococcus sp. | reverse complement strand
CCTCCGCCCGCATCGTCGAAACGAGCGCCCCCGGCGACGCCACGCGCCTCGCCGCGCGCGCGGCGGCGGAGGGCGCGCGTGTGGTGGTGGCGGCCGGCGGCGACGGCACCATCGCCGAGGTGGCGGCCGGGCTCGCGGGCGGCGGGGCGGCGCTCGGCATCCTGCCCTTCGGCACCGCGAATGTGCTGGCGCGCGAGATCGGCCTGCCGCTCGGCGCCGAGGGCGCGGCGCGCGTGATCGCCGCGGGGCGGCGGGGGGTGCTGCACCCGGGCCTCGCGCGCGACGCGGCGGGGGGCGAGCGGCTCTTCGTGCAGATGCTCGGCCTGGGCTTCGACGCGGCGGTGGTGCATGGGCTGCGGCCCGGGCTCAAGCGGCGGCTCGGGCCGCTCGCCTATGTGCTGGAGACGCTGCGCCTGCTGCCGCGCCACCGCTTCGCCCCGATCCGTTTCCGCGCCGATGACGGCCCCTGGGAGGAATGCGCCGCGCTGCTGGCGATGAAGGGGCGGCTCTATGCCGGACCCTTCCGCGTCGCCCCCGGGGCGCGGGCGGGCATGGAAGGGTTCGCGCTCGTCATCCAGCGGCGCGGCGGCATGGGCGCCACGCTGCTGGCCGGGGCCGCGCTGCCGCTCGGGCTGCTGCCCAGCCTGCCCTTCATCGAGCAGCGCGGCTGCCGCACGCTGGAGGTCGAGGGGCCCGGGCTGCTCGCGCAGGCCGATGGCGATCCCGCGCCGATGCCGCCGCTGCGGCTCGGCGACGCGCCCGCGCCGCTGGCGGTGCTGCTGCCCTGATCGCGCGCGGCGGGCACCCTTCACGCCGCGCCCGGCCCATGGTGCCATGCGCGCCATCCGATCCGGAGGAACCGCATGACCATCGGCTTTCGCGTGCGCCCCGTCGCGGCGCGCGTCGCCCCCGCCCTCACGGCCCGCGCCGCGAAGATCCCCGTGGCCAACATCGGCGACGTGATGAACCGCATGCAGGCGCTGAGCGGTGCCTTTCACGCCTATGGCGGCCTCAAGCGCGTCTGCGGCCCGGCCTTCACCGTGAAGGCGCGCTCGGGCGACAACCTGATGCTGCACCGCGCCGTGGACATGGCCGAGCCGGGCGACGTCATCGTCTGCGACGGCAATGGCGACCTGACCGTGGCCCTGATGGGCGACCTGATGCTCGGCCATGCGCTGAAGCGCGGGATCGCGGGGGTGGTGCTGGACGGCGCGGTGCGCGACGTAGCCTCGCTGGCGAAGATGCAGCTCGGCGTCTGGGCGCGTGGCCACACCCCGGCCGGCCCCTGGAAGGAGGGCCCGGGCGAGATCGGCACCCCCATCGCCTGCGGCGGCCAGGTGGTGATGCCCGGCGACCTGATCTGCTGCGACGAGGACGGGGTGGTGGTGGTCCCGCGCGAGGAGGCGGAGGCCGTGATCGCCGCCGCCGAGCAGCACCAGGCCAAGGAGATCAAGGCCGAAGCCGACATCCAGGCCGGCGCCTGGCCGCGCGGCTGGGTGCCCGAGGCGCTGCGCGCCAAGGGCTGCGAAGGGGCGTAGGGCGGCGTGTCTCCAGCGCCCGTCAGTTCGGGCGGATCGGCCGCGCGCCCGTCCGCCTGGCATCCTCCCGTCTCCCGCAGCGCCCGCTGCGCGATGGCGGGGATGTGGTGTAGGCTTTGCACGCCCGAGCTCAGGACAGCGCCATGACCCCCGCCACCCGGCCGGTCCGCTCCGTCAACGCCGCAAGCTGTGCCCGCCGCGCCGCGGCCAGTCGCCACGCCAACCCTGGCCGCGACGCTGGTGGTGCGCGACAATGAGCCCCGCCACCCGGCAGGTCTGCTTCATCAACGCCGCGCACACGCTCACCCACTACAGCCTGCTGATCCTCGCCACCGCCAGCCTCGCCATCGTCCAGCAGGACGCGGCCGCCTTCGGCTCCGCCTATGGCCCGGTTCTGGCGCTGGGCACGGCGATGTTCGTCATCTACGGCCTCGGCGCGCTGCCGATGGGCTGGCTGGCGGCGCGTTTCGGGCGCAAGGCGATGATGGCGGCCTTCTTCCTGGGGGGCGGGGCGGCCATGACGGCGGCCGGCTTCACCCAGGGCCCCTGGGGGCTCGCGGTGGCGCTGGCGGCGATGGGCGCCTTCTCGGCCATCTACCATCCGATCGGCACCGCCATCATCGCCGAGGCCGGGGGCGATCGCGTGGGCCGCGCCATGGGCATCAACGGCGTGTTCGGCAATCTCGGCGTGGCGCTGGCGCCCATCGTCACGGCCTTCATCGCCGCGCAGCTCGGCTGGCGCTGGGCCTTCGTGATCCCGGGCCTGCTGTGCATGGCCATCGGCCTCGCTTATCTGCGCGAGCCCGCCTTCGACGCGCGCAAGGCGGGCGTGCACACGCGGCCTTTCCCCACCATCCCCAAGCCCGTGGTGCGCCAGGCGGTGATCTCGCTGCTGCTGATCGCCACCGTCTCGGGCCTCGTGTTCAACGCCTACACGCTGCTGATCCCGAAGCTGATGGAGGAGCGCCTCGCTTCCTCGCCCGAGCTGCTGCCGGTGGTGGGCATGCTCGCCTTCCTCGCCACCATCTGCGGCGGCCTCGCGCAGTACACGGTGGGGCGGATGATCGACCGGATGACGCTGAAGCGCGTCTTCATGCCGCTCGCAGTTGTGCTGGCGCCGGGGCTGCTCGCCCTCTCCTTCCTGGATGGCTGGATCGTGCTGCCGCTGGCGGGACTGATGGCGGCGGCCATCTTCGGGCAAGTCACGGTGAACGAGACGATGACGGCGCGCTATGTGGCGCCGGAGCTGCGCGCGAAGCTCTATTCCGTGCGCTTCACCGTGGGCTTCCTCGGCGCGGCGCTGGCCTCGCCGCTGGTGGGCTTCCTGCACGGCGCCACCGGCAACCTGGCCCTGGCCATGGTGGTGCTGGCGTGCGTGGCGGGCGTGACGCTGGCCTGCGCCATCTGGTTCCCGAACCGCCCGGAGGAGCTTCAGCCCGATCTGTGGGAGAGGGCCGGCCCGCGCGCGGCCCCGGCCGAGTAGCGGCGCCCCAACCGGCGCGCGCGCGGCGCGTTCAATCGGCCGGCGTCATCGCCTTGATGAGGTCGAAGACACGCCGGCGGACGGCCGGATCCTGGATGCGGTAATAGGCGCGCACCAGTTCCAGCGTCTCGCGGCGGTGCAGCGTGTCGTCCTCGAAGCCTTCCTGGGCCTCGGCGAAGCCGGCGGCGCGGCGGGCGAAGCCCTGGCTGGCGGCCGGCTGGCCCGGCATGTCGTCGAAGAAGAAACTGATCGGCACGTCCAGTACGCGGGAGAGGTCGAACAGGCGCGAGGCGCCGATGCGGTTCACCCCGCGCTCGTATTTCTGGATCTGCTGGAAGGTGAGGCCGAGCGCCTCGCCCAGCTTCTCCTGGCTCATGCCCAGCAGGGTGCGCCGCAGCCGCACCCGGGAGCCCACATGCACGTCGATCGGGCTCGGCCGATGCTCCCTCTCCGCGCGCTCCTCGCCTTCCGCACCGGCCGTCGGCTGCTTCATCGTGATGTCCACCTGTCCCACTCCGCTTTGCCCTGGACCCGGACCGCCCCTTGCGTTCGGCGCCGTCCTGGGGGACGGTCGCGCGCACAGGCAAGCGAAATCCGGGCGCGGCGGTTTTGCCGGCGTCAAATCCGATGGCGAAACCCTAGCGCACCGTCAAGGAAGCGTCAATATTTTAAATTTGTCTCAATAAGAAGCGTCGCCCCTGGGTCATCTTGACCGGATAGGTTGCAAACCCGCGCCCCACCCCAAGGCCAGCAGCAGCACAGCCAGCCCGGCAGGCCCCAGAACCCCCATCCGCGCGAAGGGCGTGGGCGGCAGCGCCCCGGGCAGGGCGGCCTCCAGCGTCCCCGTCTCGCCCAGCGCCAGCCGCCCCCGCACCTCGCCGCGCGGGCCGAACACGGCCGAAATCCCGGTCTGGGCCGCCCGTACCATCGGCAGCCCCTCCTCCACCGCGCGCAGCCGCGCCGCGGCGAGGTGCTGGTAGGGCCCGGCCGAATGGCCGAACCAGGCATCGTTGGTCACGTTCAGCAGCCAGCCCGGCCGCTCCTCGCCCGCCACCCGCCCGGGGAAGATCGCCTCGTAGCAGATCAGCGGGCTCACCGGCGGCAGCGCGCCGAGGCGCAGCGCAACCCGGCCCGGCCCGGCCGAGAAGTCCCGCCCGCCCGTCACCATCCGGATGGGCAGCCAGCCGCCGAGCGGCATGTACTCGCCGAAGGGCACGAGATGCGCCTTGTCATAGACGGGGCCGAGCCGCCCCGCCGCGTCCAGGCTGGCGAGGCTGTTCCACACCTCGCGCAGCCGCCCGGCCTCGTCCCAGGCGGCGCGCACCGTGCCGGCCAGCAGCAGCCCGGCCTCCGGCAGCGCCTCGGCGGCGAGGCGCTGGGCCTCGCGGTCCTCCGTCAGCAGGAAGGGGCTCGCCGTCTCCGGCCAGATGGCGATGACGGGCTGGCCGGGATGGGCCGCCGCCGCCGCCGCCGCGCCCGCCCGGGTCAACTGGAGGTAGCGCAGGAAGATGGGCACGCGCTGCTCCTCGGCCCATTTCGCCTCCTGCGCGACATTGCCCTGCACCAGAACCAGCCGCGCCGGCACATCCTCCGGCCCCGGCGCGCGCAGCCGCCAGGCGCTGCCGGCCATCCACAGCGCCAGCGCCCCGGCGAGCAGGGGCGCGGCCCGCCGCCAGCCCAGCGCCGGCAGCGCGGCCAGCAGCGCCGTCATCAGCGAGAGCCCATGCGCGCCGACCAGCGCCGCCGGCTGCAGCGGCAGCGCGTCGAAGGCCCAGACCGTGCCGAGCAGGTTCCAGGGGAAGCCGGTGAACATCACCCCGCGCAGCAGCTCCGCCCCCACCCAGGCTCCGGCGAAAGCCGTCACGCGCGGCCAGCCGGGCCGCGTCGCCCAGGCCGCCAGGGCCGGCAGCGCCCCGAACAGCGCGAGCGGCAGGGCGATGCCGGGTGCGGCCACCGGCACCAGCCAGAACCAGCGCCCGATGTCGGTGAACAGCGAGTGGGTGACCCAGTAGAGCCCCGTCAGGTGGTGGCCGAAGCCGAAGCACACCCCCCACCAGGCCGCCTGCCGCCAGCCCCTGGCGCGTTCGATCAGGCCAAGGAAGGCCGGGAAGGTGAGCAGCAGCACCGGCACCAGATGCAGGGGCGGCAGCGCGAGGGTGGTGGCCGCGCCGAGCAGCAGGGCGCAGAGCCCCGGGCGCGCCTGGGGGAAGGCCGGCATGGCCCCTGCCCTAGCCGCCGGCCCGCCCCCCGTCCATCGCGCCGGCGTGACGGCGCTTGCGCCCCGGCCCCGCCCCTCCCACCTGCCGCGCATGGACTCGCTCGCCGAACGGATTCTCGACGCCGCGCTCGCCGAGGCGCGGGAGAAGCCCTGGCACGACCTGCGCCTGCACGCCCTCGCGGCGAAACTCGGCATCGGCCTGCCCGAGATCCTCGAGCGCTTCCGCGACGCCGACGCCATCGCCAACGCGCATTTCCGCCGGCTGCTGGCCGCCATGCTGGCCCCGCCGGCCGAGGAGGAGGCCTTCGCCGCCCTGCCCCCGCGCGCCCGCGCCGAGGCCGCGCTGATGCGCTGGTTCGAGGCCGCGGCGCCGCACCGCGCCGCCACCCTCTCCATGATCCGCGACAAGGCCTGGCCCAGCCACCCGCACCACTGGGCGCCGATGGTCTTCGACCTCTCGCGCCTCATCCACTGGTGGCGGGAGGCGGCGCGGCTCGACCGCGGCGGCCTCGCGCGCATGGCCGAGGAGGTGGCGCTGACCTGGGTCTTCCTCGCCACGCTCGGCGCCTTCGCCCGCGACGCCGACCCGGCGCTGGCCGGCACCCGCCGCGCCTTGGCCGCCCTGTTGCGCCGCGCCCCGCTCGGCTGAGCGCGCGCGGCTCTGGACGGGGGGCGCGAAGCGCGGCAAGGGCAGCGCCATGAGCGAGACGATCGAGACCGACGTGGCCATCATCGGCGCGGGGCCCTGCGGGCTCTTCGCCGTCTTCGAATGCGGCATGCTGAAGATGCGCTGCGTGGTGGTGGACACGCTGGAGGAGATCGGCGGCCAGTGCGCCGCACTCTATCCCGAGAAGCCCATCTTCGACATTCCCGCCCATCCGCGCATCGAGGGCGCTGCGCTGATCCGCGCCCTGGAGACCCAGGCCGCGCCCTTCGCGCCGCGCTACCTTCTCGGCCAGCGCGTGGAGGGCCTGGCGCGGGAGGAGGACGGGCGCTTCCTCCTCTCCACCAGCGCGGGGCAGGCCATCCGCGCGCGCGCGGTCGTCATCGCCGCCGGGGCGGGCGCCTTCGGCCCGAACCGCCCGCCGCTCGAGGGGTTGCCGGGCTACGAGGCCTCGGGGGCGGTGCGCTACCTCGTCACGAAGCGGGAGGAGTTCAGGGGCAAGCGCGTGGTGATCGCCGGCGGAGGGGATTCGGCGGTGGACTGGGCGCTCTCGCTGAAGGATGTGGCGGCGAGGGTCACCGTGGCGCACCGGCGCGACAAGTTCCGCGCCGCCCCGGAAAGCGCCGCCCAGCTCAAGGCCGCCGCCGAGAGGGGCGAGATCGAGCTCGCCATCCCCTACCAGCTCCATGGGCTCGAGGGGGACGGGGCGCGCCTCTCCGCCGTGGTGCTCGCCACGCTGAGGGGCGAGACGCGGCGGGTGGAGGCGGACCACCTCCTCGCCTTCTTCGGCCTGTCCATGGAGCTCGGCCCCATCGCGGAATGGGGGCTCAGGCTCGATCGGCACCACATCGCGGTGAACCCCGCCACCTGCGAGACGAACATCCCTGGCGTGCACGCCATCGGCGACATCGCCACCTATCCGGGCAAGCTCAAGCTGATCCTGCAGGGCTTCTCGGAGGCGGCGATGGCCGCGCACGCCATCCATCCGCGCGTGTTCCCGGGCGAGGCGCTGCACTTCGAGTATTCGACCAGCAAGGGCGTTCCGGCGGGGTGAGCACGGACGCGCGCCGGCACGCCCCCGCCGCCGCGCGCAACCGCGCGGCGCTGACGGAGGCGCTGCGCCCCTTCCTGCCCGCGCGGGGGCTGCTGCTGGAGATCGCCTCCGGCAGCGGCGAGCACGCGCTGCACCTGGCGCGCGCCTTCCCGGGCCTCACCGTCCAGCCCTCCGACCCGGACCCCGGGGCCCGGGCGAGCACCGCCGCCTGGCGGGAGGCGGAAGGTCCGTCCAACCTGCTGCCGCCGCTGGACCTCGATGCGGCGGGCGAGGCGCCCTTCCCGCGCGCGGCGGCGCTGCTCTGCGTGAACATGATCCACATCGCCCCCTGGGCCGCCTGCCTGGGGCATCTTGCGAAATCCGCCGCGGCCCTGCCGCCCGGCGCGCCGCTGCTGCTCTATGGCCCCTTCTTCCGCGAGGGGGTGGAGACGGCCCCCTCCAACCTCGCCTTCGACGCCGAGCTGCGCGCCCGCAACCCCGCCTGGGGGGTGCGGGCGCTGGAGGCGGTGGCAGCGGCGGCCGCGCCCGCCTTCGCGCTCGAGGCGGCGGTGGAGATGCCCGCGAACAACCTCACCCTCGCCTTCCGCCGGCTCGAGGACGGCGGCCGCTCGCATGACCGCAAGGAGGGGTCACACGCTTTCCCTTGACCGGCGCGGGGCCGTTCTGGAAGCGTGCCAGGTGATGATGCGTCAGCGCCCCATGCCGGAACGGGGCCGCGCTTCTTGACCGCGCGGCGCGGGTTCCGCATCTGCCCCTTCTGGCCTGCCCTTCCGGCGGCCGGTGAGGGTTCCCCATGACCGAGACCATGCAGGCCCCCCGCGGGGCGGGCGCCAGGAAGCGCCTGTTCGTGCAGAGCTGGGGCTGCCAGATGAACGTCTATGACAGCCATCGCATGGCCGATGTGCTGGCCCCGCTCGGCTATGTCCCCGTCTCCTCGCCCGAGGGGGCGGACATGGTGATCCTCAACACCTGCCACATCCGCGAGAAGGCGACGGAGAAGCTGTTCTCCGAGCTCGGCCGGCTGCGGGCGCTGAAGGAGGCGCGGCGCGCCGAGGGCGGGCGGATGCTGCTGGCGGTGGCCGGCTGCGTCGCCCAGGCCGAGGGCGCCGAGATCACCGCGCGCGCCCCCTATGTGGACCTCGTGCTCGGCCCGCAGAGCTACCACCGCCTGCCCGAGCTGCTGGCGCGCGTCGCCCGCGCCGGGGGCGCGGTGATCGAGACGGAGTTCCCC
>JBKBSR010000130.1:0-8190 GCA_046291055.1 Roseococcus sp. | reverse complement strand
CGCATCAAGGATTTCCGTGGCATCGCCACCCGATACGACAAGACCGCTCGTAACTTCCTCGCCGCCGTCTGCCTCGTCTCCGCCATCACCTACTGGGCGTGATTGAGTCCAGACCCTAGTCGCCAAGAAGAGAAGGCTGGCCGACAGCACTGTTATGACGATAGGTCGGCCAACTCGGCACATAGCTCTCGGCCTCGTTGCCCCAGCACACCCATCCCGGACGGCTCCCGCGGGCAAAAAGCTCCAAGCGCGGGCCTGCCGAGCAAGACTCTATGATTCTGAACGCCTCATCTGGCTTGCGGGAATGCTCTCGCTTGCGAGTTGCCAAATAATTTACTTGACGACGGCCCGGAGCCAGCGTTCTTGCGTTTTTTCCCCGAACGCCGAAAAGAAGAAGCTCAGTTACATTGCGAAAGTAGAATCCGACTCCGCGACCGTCGCTTCCGCCATCCTTCCGAATTTTATGCCAGACGATATTTGCCTTATACTGAAAGCCCCACGCCTGCATGACAGCCAAACCTTCAGGCAGGAGCGCGTTCGGCACCCACAGATAGAGATGGCAAGGCTCTGCCGCGCATTCCTCCACGGGCAAGGCGCAGATCTCAGCCAACCCCATGGTGGCATAGCGCGAGAGCCGACGATGCTCCGGCGCAACCTTCCCGGTGCTGTTCTGAAACCGCCATGGCGGATCGGCGAGGATGGTGCCGAAGCGCCGCCCGGAGACGAACGCGCGCAACGCCGAGGCGGCATCAACGGCGGCTGTGTCCGTGGCATCTTCCATCAGGTTCCTTTTGCCACGCGAATCTGATTCGTCCTACCTCACCCTCCTCCCCCGCCGGAACCGCCACCAGTCCTGCAGCGGCCCCAAGGCCAGCAGCGGCAGGGCCGCCAGGGTCAGCAGCGCGAACACCGCCGCCGCCCCGCGCGCGCCCGAGGCGAAGGCGGCAACCGTCAGCCCCGCCAGCGCGCCGATGACGGCCAGCGCCAGGCCGAACAGCGCCAGGATCAGCCGGTGCCGCGGCGAGAGCCACTCGGGCGGTGGCGCCACATCGGCCCGCGGCGTGCCGTCGCGCGAGACCTCGAAGCTGCGGGCAGGGTCGAGGCCGAAGGGCCGCTCTTCGCTCAGCGTCTCACCACGATGCGCACGGAGCCGGGCTCGATCCCCATCTTCCGCAGCCGCCGACGCCGCCACCAGATGGAGAGGGCCGCCACCGCCGCCGCGCCCAGCACCACCGGCAGCAGCAGCCCGATGAAGAAGATGGCGAGCGCCGCCAGGATCAGCCCGCCCGCCATCACGCCGATCAGCACCGCGAAGCCGCCCAGCCGCGCCAGGAAGGCGTCGAAGCCGCTCGGCTTCGGCGGTTCGCGGAACTCTCCCTCCGGCGTCATGTCCAGCACCGGGGGCGGGCGGCGGAAATCGCTCATGGGCTGCATCTGGCCCTCCCTCCCCGCCCGCTTCAAGCCCCGTTGCGCGCGGCGCAACACTCCGTAAAGGAGAAGCGCCACGGAGACGCGTTCCATGCCCCTGCTCGGCTGCATCGCCGACGACTTCACCGGCGCCACCGACCTCGCCAGCATGCTGGTGCGCCATGGCATGCGCGCGGTGCAGGTCATCGGCGTGCCCGAGGGCGCCCTGCCCGAGGCGGATGCGGTGATCGTCGCGCTCAAGTCCCGCACCATCCCGGCGGCCGAGGCGGTGGCGCAGTCGCTCGCCGCCTGCGAGGCGCTGCTCGCCGGGGGCGCGCGGCAGATCCTGTTCAAATACTGTTCCACCTTCGACAGCACGGATCAGGGCAATATCGGCCCGGTGGCGGAGGCGCTGATGCGCCGGCTCGGCGCGGGCTTCGCCATCGCCTGCCCCGCCTTCCCCGCCAATGGCCGCACGATCTACCAGGGCCACCTCTTCGTCGGCGCGAGCCTGCTGAACGAGAGCGGGATGGAGAAGCACCCCCTCACGCCGATGACGGACGCGAATCTCGTGCGCGTGCTCGGCCGGCAGACGCGGCTCGGCGTGGGGCTCATCCCCTTCGCGGTCGTGGAGCAGGGCCCGGCCGCGATCCGGCGCGAGATGGCGCGCCTCTCCGAATCCGGCCGCGCGCTCGCCATCGCGGATGCGGTGACGGAGGCGCATCTGATGGCGCTGGGCGAGGCCTGCGCGGAGCATCCGCTCGTCACCGGCGGCTCCGGCATCGCCATGGGGCTGCCGGAGAATTTCCGCCGCGCGGGCCTTCTGCCCGCCCGCACGGACGCCGATGCGCTGCCCCCGCCCGGCGGCTTCTGCGCTGTGCTCGCGGGCTCCTGTTCGCGCGCCACGCTCGGGCAGATCGGGCTCGCGCGCGGTCACGTGCCGGTGCTGGAGCTCGACGCCCTGGCGAGACCCGATGCGGCGGCGCTGGCCGCTCAGGCCGCGGCCTGGATAGAGGGCAGGCTCGACGCCGCGCGCCCCGTGGTGATCGCCGCCTCCGCACCGCCCGAGCGGGTGGCCGCGCTGCAGGCGAAGCTTGGGCGCGAGGCCGCCGGCGCGCTGGTGGAGGCGGCGATGGCCGAGATCGCGGCGCACCTCGTCGCGCGCGGCGTTCGGCGCCTGGTGGTGGCGGGCGGCGAGACCTCGGGCGCGGTGGTGCAGCGCCTCGGCGTGAGGGAGCTGCGCATCGGCGCGGAGATCGACCCGGGCGTGCCCTGGACCCACACCACCATCCCCGCCGCGCCGGAGGGGCTGCACCTCGCCCTCAAGAGCGGCAATTTCGGCGCGCGGGACTTCTTCCTGAAGGCCTTCGCGGCATGAGCGAGCAGGCGCTGCGCGAGGAGCTGGTGGCGCTGGGCGCCTCGCTGTTCCAGCGGGGCTTCTCGGTGGGCAGCGCGGGCAACATCTCGGTGCGCCTGCCCGACGGCTATCTGATGACGCCCACCAACTCCTGCCTCGGCCGGCTGGAGGCGGCGCGGATCAGCAAGCTCGACCTCGCCTGGAACCATGTGGGCGGCGACCGGCCGACGAAGGAGGTGTTCCTGCACCGCGCCTTCCTCGAGGCGCGGCCCGATGCGGGGGCGGTGGTGCACCTGCACTCCACCTACGCCACCGCCCTCTCCTGCCTCGATGGCGCGATCCCGCCGCTCACGCCCTATTTCGTGATGCGGGCGGGGCGCGAGGTTCCGCTCATTCCCTATTACCGGCCGGGCGACGCGGCGATGGAACCGGCCATCCGCGAGGCGGCGCGCCGCGCCAAGGCCGTGCTGCTCGCCAACCACGGCCCGGTGATCTGCGGCCCCAGCCTGACCGACGCGGTGAACGCCGCCGAGGAGCTGGAGGAGGCCGCGAAGCTCGCGCTGCTGCTGCGCGGCGCGAACCCCCGCCTGCTGACGCCGGCGCAGGTGGACGACCTGCTCAGCACCTTCGGCTGAGCGAACACACCGACAACCCATAGAGAGAGCCCATGGACCGCACCGCGCCCACCGAGCATCCCGTCCTGCCCGCCATCGCCGCGCGCTGGAGCCCGCGCAGCTACCTCGAGGAGCCGATCCCCGACGGGATGCTGCGCCGCGTGCTGGAGGCGGGGCGCTGGGCGGCGTCGGCCTACAACGAGCAGCCCTGGCTCTTCCTCGTCACGCGCAAGCATGTGGAGCCGGAGGCGCATGCGAAGCTGCTCGCCTGCCTCGTGCCCTTCAACCAGGGCTGGGCCGTGCGCGCGCCGGTGCTGATGCTCGCCTGCTACCGGCAGACCATGGCGGCGAAGGGCACGCCCAACCGCTGGGCGGCCTATGACACCGGGCAGGCCAGCAGCGCCATGGCCATCGAGGCTGCCTCCCTCGGCCTGCAGATCCATCAGATGGCGGGCTTCGACGCGGCGGCCGCGCGCGCCGCCTTCGCCATCCCGGAGGATGCGGAGCCCATCGCCGCCATGACGCTCGGCAAGCCGGGGCCGGCGAGCGCGCTCGACGAGGCGCTGGCGCAGCGCGAGACGGCGCCGCGCCAGCGCAAGCCCTTCAGCGAGATCTTCTTCGCGGGCGCCTGGGGCGCGGGTCTGTAAACGCGCGACCCGCCGAGGCGCGCAGGGCGCCGCCCCCTTCGGAGCGGCGCCCTGGCCTGTCCGCACCGGCTGGAGCGGTTCAGGTGCTCGGAGTCTCGCTCGGCGCGGGAGCGGCCGGGGCAGCGGCGGCAGAAGCGGCGGCGGCGGCCTTCTTCGCGGCCCGCGTGGCGGCGGCCTTCTTCGCGGCCTCGGCGCGCTTCGGATCGGCCGCCTTCTTCGCGGCCGGCTTGGCGGCGGCCTTCTTCGGCGCAGCGGCCTTCTTCGCCGCAGGCTTCTTGGCGGCGGCCTTCTTCGGCGCGGCAGCCTTCTTCGCCGCAGGCTTCTTGGCGGCGGCCTTCTTCGGCGCGGCAGCCTTCTTCGCCGCAGGCTTCTTGGCGGCGGCCTTCTTCGGCGCAGCCTTCTTCGCCGCAGGCTTCTTGGCGGCGGGCTTCTTGGCCGCGACGCGCGCGCGCGCGGAGGCGGGCTTCGCCGTGCGGCGGCCGGTCGCCATCGCCATCGCCATCGCGCGTGGGGCCTTCTCGGGGGTGTCGGTGCTGTCGGTCACGGTGGATCTCCTCGTTGCGCGCGTCGCGCGTCACCTGTGGGGCGTTGAGACGGTTCCGGCCGCCGCGCCCTCTCGCGGACATGGCCGGTGCAGAACCGCGCAGGCCGGGATTCCGGCGAAGGAGGAAAGCCCGGCGCGCCCAATGCGCCTCCGCCCGGCATCAGGCGACGGCCTCATGCCCTTCCTCCGAATCATCCGGGGGGCTTCCCCCATCGGACCCTGATCGCGAATCACGGATCACCCATCCTGCACGACGCCCGCGCTGGCCTGCGATCCCTTGCGTGCCCCTCGCTCTCGCGGCCAGCGCGGATGTGCGAGCGTGCAGTCGAATCGCGCGTCAATGCGTGCGTGCGCAACGCTATCGGAATGCGTGTCGCGCGTGTCAAACACAATCTTGAGTCGCGCGCGCATTTTCGTCGCGCGTGAGTCGCGCGCGCATCATCCGCGCGCAGCGGCCGACGCGCATCGCGGATGCGAGAATGGCGAGGGAATGCTCCCTCGCCATTCTCCCATGGGTTCGGAACATCGCGCCGCGCGCCTTTCCCCGCGCGCCGCTGAGCGCGCAGCGCTATCCGCGCTGCGCGAGCGGCACGACCGGCCGCTGCTCCACGCCGGTGTAGCGCGAGAGCGGGCGGATCAGGCGGTTGTCGGCGGCCTGCTCCAGCACATGCGCGGCCCAGCCGGTGATGCGCGAGCAGACGAAGATGGGCGTGAACATCGGAATGTCGAAGCCCATCAGGTAGTAGGCGGGCCCGGCCGGGAAATCGAGGTTGGGGTGGATGCGCTTCTCTTCCAGCATCACCCGGGCCAGCACGGCGGAGGTGTTCATCCAGCGCTTGTCGCCCACCACTTCGGCCATCAGCTCCGCATACTTCTTCATGGTGGGCACGCGGCTGTCGCCGTTCTTGTACACCCGGTGGCCGAAGCCCATGACCAGCGCCTTGTGGTCGAAGCGCTCCCGCAGCCAGGCCTCGGCGGCCTCGGGGCCGGGAATCTCCTTCAGCATGTGCATCACCGCCTCGTTCGCGCCGCCGTGCAGCGGCCCCTTCAGCGCGGCGATGGCCGCGGTGATCGCCCCGTGCATGTCCGCCATGGTCGAGGTGACGGTGCGCGCGGTGAAGGTGGAGGCGTTGAAGGTGTGCTCGGCGTAGAGGATCATCGACACGTCGAAGGCCTTGATGACCTCCTTCTGCGGCACCTTGCCGAACACCATGTGGAAGAAGTTCTCGCACCAGGGCAGGGCGGGGTCGGGCGCAATGGGCTCCAGCCCCTTGGAGAGCCGGTTGGTCGCCGCCACCGCGCAGGGAATCTTGGCGAAAAGCCGCATCGCCTTGCGCCGCTGCGCGGCGTCGCTGATGTCGGCCGTCTCGGGATCCTCCATCCCCATGAAGGAGACGGCGGTGCGGATGGCGTCCATCGGGTGCGCGTCCTTCGGGAACTCCCGCAGCACGCGCAGCAGGGCGGGGCTCAAGCCCCGCTCGGCCTTCTCCGCCGCCTGGAAGGCCGCAAGCTCGGCGCGCGTCGGAAGCTCGCCGTTCCACAGCAGATAGGCCACCTCGTCGAAGCTCGCCTGCTCGCAGAGATCCTGCACCGCATAGCCGCGATAGGTGAGGCTGTTGGTCTCCGGCATCACCTTGGAGATGGCGCTGTCATCGGCATAGACGCCGACAAGTCCCTTGCGGACCTCGATGGCTTCGGACATGGCGTGTCTTCCTCTTCCCCTGTCTTGTTGCGCCGCAGCTTAAGCGGGCGCGCCCGCGCGGCAAGGTGGGCGGCCGCGCCTATCCGCGCGGCGCGGCGGCGCGCGCGAGGCGGTCGCGGATCGCGGGGGCGAGGCCGCCGCCCGGCACCGGCATGGCCGCGATGCCGCGCAGCCCCAGGCGCCGGCCTTCCGCATCCAGCCGGCGCAGCGCGCCGAAGAGGTTGCGCGCCGCCTCGCGGTCGTCGCGCGCCAGCGAGAGCTGCTCGGTGATCGCCGCGCCCGGCAGGGGCGGGCCGAAGGCCAGCAGCGCCTCGTCCGCCGCAACCTCCCGCGCCTCCAGCCGCAGCGGCAGAACGGGCGCATAGTGCGAGAGCAGCAGCCCCGGGCTGCGCAGCGTCGGCGCGGGCGCGGCCTCGGGCGGGAGCGGCCGCCCCACCGGGCCGATCACCGCCTCGATCGACTCCACCGGCACCCCGCCGGGCCGCAGCAGCGCCGCCCCGCCCGCGCCGAGGTCGAGCACGGTGGACTCCACCCCCACCGCGCAGTCCCCGCCATCGAGAATGGCGGCGATGCGCCCGCCCAACTCCTCCATCACATGCGCGGGGCTCGTCGGGCTCACGCGGCCCGAGCGGTTGGCCGAGGGCGCGGCCACCGGCCCGCCGAAGGCGCGCAGCATGGCGAGCGCGAGGTCATGCGCCGGCACGCGCACCGCCAGCGTGTCGAGCCCCGCGCCCGCCAGCAGCTCCACCCGGCAAGCCGCCCGGCGCGGCAGCACGAGGGTGAGCGGCCCGGGCCAGAAGCGCGCGGCCAGCGCCCGCGCGCGCGCATCGGCGCGCACCTCGGCGAAGGCGGAATCGGCGTCGGCGAAGTGGCAGATCAGCGGGTTGAAGTGCGGCCGGCCCTTGGCGGCGAAGATCTCGGCAACCGCCCTGCCGTTGCAGGCATCCGCGCCCAGCCCATAGACCGTCTCGGTCGGGAAGGCGACGAGCGCGCCCGCGCGCAGCAGCGCCGCGGCGTCGAGCGGATCGTCGAGCAGCGCCGTCACGCCGCGCTCAGCCTTCGCGCCCCCAGGCGATGAAGCCCTCGTTGCGGTAGCCGGGCTTGCCGTAGCGCAGCCGCGCGCCCGCCGCGTCGAACATGCGCCCGCCGGCCGCCTCCAGCACCGCCTGCGCGGCCGCCGTGTCCCATTCCATGGTGCGCCCGTCGAGCCGCGGCGAGACATCGGCCAGGCCCTCGGCGATACGCGCGTATTTGAGCGCGGAGCCCATCACCAGCGTCTCCGCCACGGGCTGCGGCGGGTGGAAGCCGGCCTCGCCCGTGTCCTTGCGGTGGCTGCGGCTCGCCATCAGCGTCAGCCCCTGGGACGGCGGGCGGCGGGCGGCGATGGGGGTGCGCACCCCGCCGCGCTCCACCCAGGCGCCGCGCCCGAGCAGCCCGGCGTAGATCGCGGGCTCCGCCGGCGCGCCGAGCACGCCGAGGGTGGCGTAGCCCTCCTCCACCAGCGCGATGCATACGCAGTATTCCGGCAGGCCGGCCGCGAACTCCTTGGTGCCGTCCAGCGGGTCCACCAGCCAGAAGCGCGGCGGGGGCGGGGGCGGCTCGCCGCCCGCGGCCATCGCCTCCTCGGCGATGATGGGAATCTCGGGCGCGGCGGCGCGCAGCCCCTCGATGATGATGCCCTCCGAGAGGTGGTCGGCGGCGGTGACGGGGCTCGCATCGCCCTTGCGCTCCACCGCGAAACCGGCGCGGCGCACGGCCTCGATCGCCGCCCCAGCCTCGCGCGCGAGGCGGACGGACAATTCCAGGAGTTCCTCGTGGGTCATGCGGCGTGGTTAGGGCCTCGGGCGGGATGACGCAATGCGCGCGCGCCCCTATCGTGCGGAGGAACGGAATCGCCCTGACAGGAAGCCCCATGCTGG
>JBKBSR010000129.1:0-8233 GCA_046291055.1 Roseococcus sp. | reverse complement strand
GGCCGAGAGCCAGCGCACCGACGGCGTGGTGCGCGAACTCGCCGCCGGCGCGGCGCGCATCACCGAGGTGGTGACGCTGATCCGCCAGATCGCGGCGCAGACCAACCTTCTCGCGCTCAACGCCACCATCGAGGCGGCGCGAGCGGGCGAGGCCGGCAAGGGCTTCGCCGTGGTGGCGGGCGAGGTGAAGACCTTCGCCGAGCAGACGGCGAAGGCGACCGAGGAGGCCGGCGCGCAGATCGGCCAGATCCAGTCCGCGACCAGGGACGCGGTGGAGGCCATCCGCGGCATCGCCGGCACGGTGGGGCAGGTGAGCGAGATCACCAGCGCCATCGCCGCCTCCGTCCAGCAGCAGGAGGAGGCGACGCGCGCCATCAGCGGCAGCGTGCAGGAGGTGGCCTCGGGCACGCGCCAGGTGGCGGGCAGCATCGCCACCGTCAGCGAACTCGCCGGCAGCACGGGCGCCGCGGCGGGCCAGGTGCGCGAGGCGGCCGGCGAGCTCTCGCGCCATGCCGCCTCCACCCAGGCGGAGGTGGCGCGCTTCCTGGCGGAGGTGAAGGCGGCCTGACGCGCCGCCGCCTCCCGCGCCCCGATCAGACCGTGAACTGCTCCGCGATGATCCGCTCCGACAGGCTGTGGTCCGGATCGAAGAGCATGGTCAGCGTGATGGAGGGATCCTCGCGCACCTCCACGCGGCGCACGTCGCGCACCTCGGTGTAGTCGGCGGTGGCGGAGACGGGGCGCTTCTCGGCCTCCAGCACCTCGAACACCACCCGCGCCGTGCTGGGCAGCAGCGCGCCGCGCCAGCGCCGCGGCCGGAAGGCCGAGATGGGGGTGAGGGGCAGCAGCTTCGCGTCCAGCGGCACGATGGGCCCGTGCGCCGAGAGGTTGTAGGCCGTGCTGCCCGCGGGCGTGCTGACCAGCACGCCGTCGCAGATCAGCTCCGGCAGCCGCACCTTGCCGTCCACGATGATGCGCAGCTTCGCCGCCTGGCGCGTCTCGCGCAGCAGAGAGACCTCGTTGATGGCGAGCGCGGCGTGGGTGCCCGTGGCGCTGTGCGCGCGCATCCGCAAGGGATGCACCCGCGCGGCCTGGGCGGCGGCGAGGCGGGCGGGCAGATCCTCCTCGCGGTAGTCGTTCATCAGGAAGCCCACGCTGCCGCGGTTCATCCCGTAGACGGGCGGGTTGCGGCCGAGGAAGCGGTGCTGCGTCTCCAGCATCATCCCGTCGCCCCCCAGCGCCACGATGACCTCCGCCTCGGCGGGCGGGCAATCGCCGTAGCGCGCCACCAGCCGCTCGCGCGCCTGCTGGGCGGCCTCGGTCTGCGCGGCGAGGAAGGCGATGCGCATGCTCAGGCGAGGCGCCGGTGCTCGAGCACCGGCATGTCGCGGCGCACCCGTGCGGTCAGCGCCGCATCCAGCCGCGCGGTGGCCCAGCCCACCCCGTCGCTGCACTTCGCCACCACATGCCCCCAGGGGTCGGCGATCAGGGAATGGCCATAGACCTGGCGCAGCGCGCCGCGCTCCTCGTAGCCGCCATGCGAGGCGGCGGCGACGATCCAGCACTGCGTCTCGATGGCGCGGGCGCGCAGCAGCACCTCCCAGTGGTCCTTGCCCGTCATCAGCGTGAAGTTGGAGGGCACGAGGATCGCCTCCGCGCCCAGCCGGCGCAGCGCGAGAAACTGCTCGGGGAAGCGCATGTCGTAGCAGATGGTGCAGCCGAAGCGCGTCCCGCCGGCCTCGAAGGTGACGAGCGCATCGCCCCCGCCGTAGAGCGCGCTCTCGCGGTAGCCGGCGCCGTCGGGGCCGGTGATGTCGAACAGGTGGATCTTGCGATAGCGCGCGATCTCGCGGCCCGCGGGGTCGAAGACGAGGGTGGTGTTGTGGAGGATGCCCTCGCCCCGCTCGATGATCGAGCCGCCATGCACATGCACGCCCGCCCCGCGCGCCACCTCGCGCAGGAACTCGTAGGCCGGGCCGCCCGTGCCGCCGGGTTCGGGCAGCGCCTCGGCCGCCGCCTCGCGCGCCGCGCGCCCGCCGCCGAGGTTGGTCCAGGTCTCGGGCAGGGAGAGCAGATGCGGCCGGTCCGCCTCCAGCGCGGCCTCCATCAGCCGCCGCGCCTGGGCGATGTTCGCCGCCTTGTCGCTGCCCTGGTTCATCTGGATGACGGTGACGCGCATGGGCCCATCAAGCCACAGCCCCGCGCGCCCCGCTATCCCGGCGGGTGCTCGCGCAGCCAGTGGCGCGCGATGTCCGCGCGCCGGCAGACCCAGACGCCCGGCTGCCGCGCCACCCAGTCGAGCAGCCGCGCGAGCCCGATGGCGCGGCCGGGCTGGCCGATGATGCGATTGTGCAGCCCCACGCTGAGCATCCGCCCGCCGGGCTCGGAGAGCAGCATCTCCATCGCGCCCTTGATGTAGTGGAAGAACTCCTCGCCGCCGGTGATGCCCTGGCGGATGAAGCGCACGTCGTTGTGCGCGAGGTTGTAGGGGATGACGAGGTGCGGCCTGCCGTTCACCTCGCGCCAGTAGGGCAGCTCGTCGTCATAGGCGTCGCTGTCGTAGAGGTAGCCGGCCTCCACCAGCAGCCGCCGCGTGTGCTCGGAGGGTGCGTAGCGCGTGTACCAGCCGAGCGGCGGCGCGCCCATCACGCGCGCGATGAGGGCGGTGGCCTCGGCGATGCGCGCGCGCTCCACCGCCTCCTCCATGCCCGCGTGCATCTCCCATTTCCAGCCATGCGCCGCCACGTCCCAGCCCGCTTCCCGGATGGCGGCGGCGCACATGGGCGTGCGCTCCAGCGCGCGCGCCACGGCGAAGACGGTGCAGGGCAGGCCGCGCTCGGTGAACAGGCGATGGAGCCGCCAGAAGCCCACGCGACTGCCATAGGCGAACATGCTCTCGGCCGCGAGGTCGCGCCCCTTCACCGGCGCGCTGCTGCCCTCGGTCAGCCCCGCCTCGGATTTCGGGTCGCCGTCGGGCACGCTCTCCTCGCCGCCCTCCTCGTGGTTGATGACGAAGTTGAGCGCGAGCTTCGCGCCGTTCGGCCAGCGTGGGTCGGGCGGGGTGGGGCCGTATTCCTCGAAGACGCGGCGCGTGGGCATCTCAGCCCTCCTCCGATCCGGGCACCACGCCGGGCGGCAGCGTGGCGACATACTCCGCGAGCGCGCCCGGGCGCGTGACCCAGAGCCGCTCGCGCCGGGCCAGCACATGGCGCAGCGCCTGGCGCAGCGGCCGCAGCCGGTGCGGCTGGCCGAGGATGAAGGGGTGCAGCACCACGCTCATCACCAGCGGGCGGCGTTCGGACTGGGCCAGCATCTCCTCGAACTGGTCCACGATCATGTCGGCGAACTCGCGCCCCGTGTGATGGCGCATCACCAGCGCCGGGCTGTCGTTCAGCTCCACCGAATAGGGCACGGAGAGGATGGGGCCCGCGCGCGTCCTCATCCAGAAGGGCTGGTCGTCGGCGGGCCAGTCCATGACATAGGTGAAGCCGGCCTCGCGCAGCAGGTCGAGCGTGACGGAGGATTGCGCGATGTAGGGGCCGAGCCAGCCGCGCGGCGCCGCGCCCGCATGGCGCGCCAGCGCGTCGCGCGCCTCCTCGATGAGCCGGCGCTCGTCCTCCTCCCACAGCCCGTCCTGGCGTTCGGAGTTGGTGCGGCCATGGCCGATGAACTCGTCGCCGCGGGCGCGCAGCGCGGGGGCGATCTCGGGGCAGGCGTCGAGGGCGGCGCTGTTGACGTTGTGCGCGGCGGGAATCCCGAGCTCGTCCAGCAGCTCGAGCAGGTTCCACAGCCCCACCCGGTTGCCGTAGTCGCGCCAGGCATAGGCGCGCTGGTTCTGCACCGGCGCGGGCCCCGTCACGTCCGAGCCGATCCCGGCGCGATAGGCGAAAAGCTCGATGTTGTTCACCACGAGCAGCGCGAGCCGCGCGCCGCCCGGCCAGTCATAGACGGGGCGCGCGGGGATGGCGCTGTGCGCGTAGCGGCCGTGCGCGGGAAGCTTCATGGCGAGGAGCCTAGCCCAGTTGCCCGCGCGCGCCACCCGGCCGAACATCCTCCGCAAGGATCAGGAGGGGAGGAGGCGGCCATGGCCGGATGGGCGGCGCTGGCGGAGGGCGAGGGGCTGGCGCGCTGGCAGGCGCTGCTGGCCGAGGACGCGGTGCTGGCGCGCTGGCTGCCGGGCGCGGCGGCGCGCTTCGCCTTCCTCGAGCCCGGCGCGGCGGTGACGCTGGAGTTCGCCGAGGGCCGCGCCCGCGCGAGGCCGGGGGCGGAGGCGCCCACCCGCTTCACCGCCCCGGCCGGCGCCTGGGCGCGTTTCCTGGAACGCTGGCCGGTGCGCCACCACCACAACCTCTTCGCCCTGCGCATGCGCGTGCCGGGCTTCGCGCTGGAGGGCGAGGAGCTGCCCTGGCTGCAGCACGCGCATCTGCTGCGCCGCGCCTGCGAGCTCGCCCGCTGGGCCGCCTCGGGCGAGGCGGGGCCCGCGCCCGAGAGCCTGCGCCCGCGCCTCGGCGCGCCCGCACCCTGCCCCCAGGCGCGGGGCCGCTACCTGACGCTGCGCGCGGGGGGGCGCGAGCTGGTGGTGCATGCCGAGCTGCATGGCGAGGGGCGGCCCGTGCTCGGGCTGCACACGGCGGGCAGCGACTCGCGCCAGTTCCACCGCCTCGCCGCCGAACCGGGCTTCCGCGCCGCCGGCCTCTCGCTGGTGGCCTTCGACCTGCCCGGCCATGGCCGCTCGCCCCCCATCGCCGCGCCCGGGGCCTGGGAACTCACCACCGATCTCTATGCGGAGATCGTGCTGGGCTTCCTCGACGCCTGGGGCTTCGCGGAGAAGCCGATCCTGCTCGGCGCCTCCATGTCGGGCGAGATTTGCCTGGAGCTGGCGCTGCGCGCGCCGGGCCGCTTCGCGCGGATCCTCGCCTGCGAGGCCTGCGAGCACATCCCAGGCCGGCGCACCCTGTTTCCGCTGCACCCGGCGGTGAACGCCATGGCCTTCACCCCCGAATGGATCGAGGGGCTGATGGCCCCGCAGTCGCCGGCCGAATGTGCGGCCGAGATCTGGTGGCACTACAGCCAGGGCGGCTTCGGCACCTTCCCCGGCGACATCCTGTTCTATTCCGGCGGCTGGGACGCGCGCGACCGCGTGGAGCGCATTGACACCCGCGCCTGCCCGCTGACGCTGTTGACGGGCGAGTACGACTATTCCTGCACCCAGGAGGCCTCGGCCGCGACGGCGGCGAGGATCGCGGGCGCGCGCTTCGTGCCGATGCCCGGCATCGGGCATTTCCCCTTCGCCGAGAACCCGCCGCTGTTCCTCGAGCACATGCTCGCGGCTATTCGATCTTGACGCCCGCGGCGCGCACGATGGGGCCCCAGCGGTCGTATTCCTCGCGCACGAAGCGGTCGGTGGCGGCGGCGTCCATCCAGATGGGCTCGCTGCCGAGGTCGGTCAGGCGCTGCTTCACGCTCGCCACCTCCATCGCCTCGCGCGAGAGCTGCGCGGCGCGCGCGAGCACCGCCGCCGGCGTGCCGCGCGGCGCGAAGAGCCCCGTCCAGGAGCGCACGGCATAGTCCGGCACGCCGCCCTCCATCACCGTGGGCAGGTCCGGGCGCAGCGAGACGCGCTCGGCCGTGCAGACGGCGAGCACCCGCACGCGGCCCGCCTGCATGGGCGGGATCACGGTGGGCAGGTTCATGAAGGCGAGCGGGATGGTGCCCGCGATCAGGTCCGTCAGCACCGGGCCGCCGCCGCGATAGGGCACATGCGTCATGTCGAGCCCCGTGCGCATGCGGAACAGCTCCCCCGCCAGATGGTTGGAGGAGCCCACGCCCGAGGAGCCGAAGCTCATCCCCCCCGGGGTGCGGCGGATCAGCGCCACCAGCTCGGCGATGCTGCGCGCGGGCACGGAGGGGTGCACGGCGACGACGTTGGGCACATCCACCCACATCGCCGCGCCGTGGAAGGCCTCGCGCACGTCATAGCCGAGATCGCCCGAGACGAGCGGGTGGAAGACATGGTTGGAGGCGGAGGAGACGAAGAGCGTGTGCCCGTCGGGCCGCGCGCGCATGGCCTGGCCCATGCCGATGGAGCCGCCGCCGCCCGGGCGGTTCTCCACCACGAAGGGCTGGCCGGTGCGCGCCTCGAAGACGGGGGCGAAGAGGCGGGCCACGATGTCGTTGGAGCCGCCCGGCGCCCAGGGCACGATCATGGTGACGGGGCGGCTCGGCCAGCCCTCCTGCGCCGAGGCGGCCGCCGCGCCGAGCAGGGCGGGGGCGGCGAGCAGCGAGCGGCGGCTGGGGTGCATGGGTCTCCTCCCGGGGCGTCTCGCGCGAAGCTTTACGCGGCCCGGCGGCTGACGTTAAGCGGGAAGGGCCGGGGCGGCCCGGCGGCAAGGGGAGAGGCGGATGCGCGCGAAGGGATGGTTCGGGCCCGCGACGGCGGCGCTGCTGGGCGGCGCGCTCATGGCCGGCTGCGCCGCGCCGCGCCAGGCGCCCGAGGGCGTGGTGGAGACGGGCGATGGCCTGTTCACCCTCGCGCTGCGCGGCGCGAGCCCCGCGGCCGCGGTGGAGAGGGGGTTGAACCAGGCCTCGCAGCATTGCGCCGACCGGAACCGGATGATCTCGGTGCAGTCCACCCGCATCGAACGCGACGGGTATCGGATCGCCTTCCGCTGCCTCGAGGTGCCGGGCGGCGTGCCCGTGGAGCCGGGGGCGGCGCTGGCCGCGGCGCCGGCTTCCCCCGCGAGGCCCGCGCCGGGCGAGGCGCCCGCCGCGCCCCCCGCCGTCCCGCCCGCATCCTTCCCGCAGGCTGCGGCGCCGGCCCCGCGCCCGGTCTCGCCGGCCGGTACGCCGCTGCCCATGGCGAGTTCGGCCCTGCCGCCCATCGCGGGCGGCGGGGTGTCGGGGGCGGGGGCCGCGGCGCGCCCCGCGGGCGGTCTCGCTCCCTCCAGCTTCTGGCAATCGGGGCGGTAGGGCGGCGGGCGCTCAGCCCGCGCCGCTCAGGCGGCCGGCGTGTCTCACGAACTCGGCGGCGAGCCGCATGGCCTGGGCGCGGCCCTGGCGCAGCGGCAGGAACCAGCGCGTCATCTCCGAGCGGTCCTGCGGCAGCTCCAGCTCGGCGAGGCGGGCGATCTCGCCCTGCAGCGCGCCCAGTATGGCACCGAGCGAATCGGGACCGATGAAGCCCGCGAGATGGAGGTGCATGCGCAGCGCCTGCGCGCGCAGCAGCAGCGGCGGGCCGTCGCGGCGGAGCATGGCGGTGACCTCCGCCACCAGAGCGCGCGCCTCCTCGCGGCCCCTGGTGTCCTCGGGCGCATCTGCGAGGCGCTCGAGCACCAGCTCCATGCCCTCGAGGCTCGCGGCCAGGGCGGCCAGCGCCCCGGCGCAGCGCGCGCAGAGATGCGCGAGCACCCGCTCGTCGCGCGAGAGGGCGGCCGACGCGAGGGAGGGCGGGGAGAGCGGCTCGGCCGAGGGAAGCTCGCGGGTCAGAAGAATCGGAGCCATGCGCTCATCCTGGCTGGCCCGCCACGCCGGGATGGCGCCACGGGGCCGCATGCTGCGGCGTTCGGCCCGATCATGCCCCCTCGGGCTTAACGGAGGGTTGCGGGGCTGGCCAGGACCGCCGCTTCGCGCGAGCCTCGGCGCCACCAGAGAGGGAGGAGCCCGATGCTCGAGATCGCCACACCCGCGGAGATGGCCCAATGGGTCGGCAAGAAGCTCGGAACCAGCGACTGGTTCACCGTGGACCAGAAGACCATCGATCTGTTCGCCGAGGCCACAGGCGACCACCAATGGATCCATGTGGACGTGGAGCGCGCGAAGCGCGAGCTGCCGGGCGGGCGGACCATCGCACACGGCTTCCTCACCCTCTCGCTGCTGCCGCGACTCGCGCCCACCATCTATCGGATCGCGCGCCGCTCGCGCGCGCTCAACTACGGGTGCAACCGGGTGCGCTTCACCGCGCCGGTGCCCGCGGGGGCGCGCATCCGGCTGCACCTCACGCTCAAGGCCTGCGAGCCCATCCCGGGCGGGGTGCGCCTGACCATGGAGAACGAGGTGGAGGTGGAGGGCTCCGAGCGCCCGGCCCTGGTCGCGGAGACCATCAGTCAAGTGTATGACTAGGGTCTGGACTCAATCACGCCCAGTAGGTGATGGCGGAGACGAGGCAGACGGCGGCGAGGAAGTTACGAGCGGTCTTGTCGTATCGGGTGGCGATGCCACGGAAATCCTTGATGCG
>JBKBSR010000128.1:0-8334 GCA_046291055.1 Roseococcus sp. | reverse complement strand
GCGAGGCCCTCGCGGTGCAGGCGTTCGCCGAGCCCCGCCTCGGTCAGCGTGTCCACGCTGCCCTGCTCGAGCAGCCCCGCGCGGATGCGGCCCTCGATGTAGGGGCGGGATTTCTGCTCGAGGATGACGCTGTCGATGCCGGCGCGATGGAGCAGATGGGCGAGCAGCAGCCCCGCGGGCCCCGCCCCGATGATTCCGACTTGCGTGCGCATGGCCTGCCCTGCGAAGGATGACGCGCCTGAGCCATGGCCCAAACCCGGGCCCGCGGCAACGGGGTGCAGGGGACAGCGATGAACGAGCCGCGCCGCATCGACGTGATCTCGGACGCGATCTGCCCCTGGTGCTGGATCGGCAAGCGCCAGCTCGACCTCGCCCTGGCGGCGCTGGAGGCGGAGGGGCTGCGCTTCCGCGTCCACTGGCGCGCCTTCCAGCTCAACCCCGACATGCCCGAGGGCGGGCTGGCGCGCGAGGCCTATCGCGCGGCGAAGTTCGGCAGCCTGGAGCGCGCGCGCGCGCTGGATGCGCGGGTGGCGGAGGCGGGGCGCGCGGTGGGCCTCTCCTTCCGCCACGACCTGATGACGCGCACGCCCAACACGGTGAAGGCGCACCGGCTGATCCGCCACGCCGAGGGCCCGCTGCAGCACGCGCTGGTGGAGGCGCTGTTCCATGCCTATTTCGCCGAGGGCCGCGACATCGGCGACGCCGCCGTGCTGGCCGATGTGGCGGCGGGCTTCGGCCTCGAGGCCGCGGCCTTCCTCGCCGGGGAGGAGCTGGAGGCCGAGGTGCGCGCCGAGGACGCCGGTTTCCGCCGCCTCGGCGTCTCGGGGGTGCCGAGCTTCGCCCTCGACGGGCGGCTGCTGTTCAGCGGCGCCTGGCCGGCCGGGCGCATGGCGGAGCTCTTCGCCCGGCGCGCGGCCTGATACTGCTCAGCGCGCCAGCGGCCCGCCCGCGAGCCAGGCCGCGCCGTCGGCGTAGAGGCGCTCCACCTCCGGCCCCTTCAGCCCCGGCATGTCGGGCTTCACCGCGTAGCCGATGCGCGTCTGCAGATAGGCGAGATGCCGGTAGCCCTCCGGGAAGCGCGCGAGCAGGGCTGGGTCGAGGGAGAGGCGCGCGTCGGGCGAGACGGGGTCCATCCGGTCCTTCTCGTAGATCGGCTGGCGCAGCAGGATGGTCCAGCGCCCCTCGTGCTTCTGCAGGAAGTCGTAGAAGCGGCCGGTGCAGACCACGTCCACCAGCACCCCCTCAACCTCCGCGCGCTGGCTGATGGTCATCTTGGTCTGGGCGATGGCGCGCTCGCCCGCGATCTCGCTGCTGTGCCCGCCGAGGAAGTGCAGGATGGAGACGCCGCGCCGCCATCCCTCGATGCTCGCCGCGATGAACTCCGCGGCCGTGCCCTGTTTCCAGGTGGCCATCATGCGCCCCTCGGGGTGCCAGCATGTGGCGAAGCGCGCCCAGTCGCCCGCGTCGCGCCAGACGGCCCAGTTCTCGACCAGGGCGCGGATCTCGGCCGCGTCGCTCATGCGCCGGGCCTCTGCGCGATGATGCCGCCCGAGAGCGAGGCGGGGATGCGCGGGCGCCATGCCCCGCCGTCCACCGCCGTCAGGAAGTCGAGCAGGGCGCGGTTGAAGGCGTCCGGATCCTCGAGGTTCATGGTGTGGCCGCATTTGGGCATGACCAGCAGCGCCGAGGTGCCGATCGTGCGCTTGAGGTAGAGGGCGGGCTCCAGCGTCGGGTCGTCCTCGTCGCCGGCGATGATGAAGGTGGGCAGGGTCAGCTTGCGGAAACCCGCCTCGAGATCGAACAGCGAGGGCCGCTCGCGCTGCACGCCCTGCATGGTGAGCGCCGAGCCCTCCGTGTCGTGCTGGGCGAGCTGCGCCTCGAAATCGGCGAAGCCGCGCGGATCCTTCTCCTCGAAGACGAGGCGCGTGGGGCCATGCGCGTAGCTGTGGGCGAAGCGCGCCATGCCCTGTTCGCGCAGCCGGGCGATGGAGGCGTCGATCTCGGCGCGGAACTGCGCGCGCTTGTCGGGGGCGGCGCCATAGCCCACCCCCGCGGCCGTCAGGCTGCGCGCGAGACGGGGGTGGCGCAGCCCCAGATGCAGCGTGGCGAAGGCGCCCATGGAAAGCCCCACCACATGCGCGGGGGCGAGGCCGAGCCCGGTGATCACCGCCGCGATGTCCTCCGTCGCGCGGTCCTGGCTGTAGGCGGCGGGATCGCGCGGCACGTCCGAGGGCGGATAGCCGCGCGCGTTGAAGGCGATGCAGCGGTAGCGGCGCGAGAAGAAGCGCAGTTGCGGCTCCCAGCTTCGCGAATCGCCGGCGAACTCGTGGACGAAGACGACCGGCGCGCCCTGCCCCGCCTCCTCGTAGTGGAGGTTCACGCCGTCATCGGTCCGCAGGAAGGGCATGGAGGTCTCCCGAGGGTTGTTGCGCGGACGATGCGGCGGGCGTAAGGGCGCGTCCAGAGCCGTCATGCCGCGCCGGCATGGGTGGTTGCGCCTTCCCCCCCTTCAAAGCGGACCCGATTGGTCCTATTTAGCCCTCGGAACGGAGGATGACGCCGTGCTGAGGCTGTCCCGATTGACGGATTACGCCGTGGTGGTCCTGGCCCGGATGGGCGAGGGCGGCGCGCCGACGCAGAGCGCGCCGGGCCTCGCCGCGCGCACCGGCCTGCCCGAGCCGACGGTGGCGAAGGTGCTCAAGATCCTCGCCCAGGCCGGGATCGTCGAGGGGCTGCGCGGCGCGCGGGGCGGCTACCGCCTCGCCCGCCCGCTCGCGGCCATCGCGCTCGCCGATGTGATCGTCGCCTTCGACGGGCCGATCGCGCTGACCGCCTGCGTGGACGGCCATACGGGCGTGTGCGAGAGCGAGGCGCTCTGCCCCGTGCGCGGCCGCTGGGATCCGGTGAACCAGGCGATCCGCGCCGCGCTTTCGGCCATCACCGTGGCCGAACTCGCGGGCCGCGCCCCCGCCGCCCCGCCCGCCCCCGCCAGCGCCGACGACGCCCACAGCCTCAGCCTCGCCGCCGAGTAGGAGCCCTCATGCCCGCAGTCGCCGAGACCATCGAGACCGTCCAGTCCGTCCAGGAGGGCGGCTACAAGTGGGGTTTCGAGACCGAGATCGAGATGGAGTTCGCCCCCAAGGGGCTGAACGAGGACATCGTCCGCTTCATCTCGAGGAAGAAGAACGAGCCCGAGTGGCTGCTGGAGTGGCGGCTCAAGGCCTTCGCCCTGTGGCGGAAGATGGAGGAGCCGCGCTGGGCCGCGGTGAACTTCCCGCCCATCGACTACCAGGACGCGCACTACTACGCCGCGCCGAAGCAGAAGGCGGCGCCGAAATCCCTCGACGAGGTGGACCCCGAGCTGCTGCGCACCTACGAGAAGCTCGGCATCCCGCTGCGCGAGCAGGAGCGGCTGCAGGGCATCGCGGTGGACGCGGTGTTCGATTCCGTCTCGGTGGCCACCACCTTCAAGGACCGGCTGGAGAAGGAAGGGATCATCTTCTGCTCGATCAGCGAGGCGGTGCAGAAGCACCCCGAGCTGGTGCGGGAATATCTCGGCTCGGTGGTGCCGCAGGCGGACAACTTCTTCGCGGCGCTGAACAGCGCGGTCTTCACCGACGGCAGCTTCGTCTACATCCCGAAGGGGGTGCGCTGCCCGATGGAGCTCTCCACCTATTTCCGCATCAACGCCAAGAGCACGGGCCAGTTCGAGCGCACGCTGATCATCGCCGACGCCGGCAGCCATGTGAGCTACCTCGAGGGCTGCACCGCGCCGATGCGCGACGAGAACCAGCTCCACGCCGCGGTGGTCGAGCTGGTGGCGCTGGATGACGCCACCATCAAGTATTCCACCGTGCAGAACTGGTATCCGGGCGACGCCGAGGGGCGCGGGGGCATCTACAACTTCGTGACCAAGCGCGGCGCCTGCCGCGGCGCGCGCTCCAAGATCTCCTGGACGCAGGTGGAGACGGGCAGCGCCATCACCTGGAAGTATCCCTCCTGCATCCTGCAGGGCGACGACAGTGTGGGCGAGTTCTACTCGGTCGCCATCACCAACAACCGCCAGCAGGCCGATACGGGCACGAAGATGTTCCACATCGGCCGCAACACGCGCTCCACCATCGTCTCCAAGGGCATCAGCGCGGGGCGGGGGCAGAACACCTATCGCGGCCTCGTGAAGATCAGCCCCAAGGCGGCGGGCGCGCGCAACTTCACGCAGTGCGACAGCCTGCTGATCGGCGACCAGTGCGGGGCGCACACCGTGCCCTACATCGAGAACCGCTGCCTGACCGCCAAGGTCGAGCACGAGGCGACGACGAGCCGCATCGCCGAGGACCAGCTCTTCTACTGCCGCCAGCGCGGCCTGTCCGAGGAGGAGGCGGTGGGCCTCATCGTGAACGGCTTCTGCCGCGAGGTTCTGAAGGAACTGCCGATGGAGTTCGCCGTGGAGGCGCAGAAGCTGCTGGCGATCAGCCTGGAAGGGAGTGTCGGGTGACCATGCTGAAGATCGAAGGGCTGACCGCGGAGGTCGAGGGCAGGCCGATCCTGAAGGGGATCGACCTCGAACTGCCCGCGGGCGAGGTGCACGCCATCATGGGCCCGAACGGCTCGGGCAAGAGCACGCTGTCCTACGTGCTCTCGGGCCGCGAGGGCTACGAGATCACGGGCGGCAGCGTCACCTTCGACGGGCGGGACCTGCTGGCGATGGAGCCGGAGGAGCGCGCGGCCGCGGGCCTGTTCCTCGCCTTCCAGTATCCGGTGGAGCTGCCCGGCGTGGGCAACGCCAACTTCCTGCGCACCGCGCTCAACGCCGTGCGCCGCGCGCGCGGCGAGCCGGAGCTGGACGCGATGCAGTTCCTCAAGCTCGCGCGCGCCAAGCTCAAGGCGCTGCACATGAGCGAGGAGATGATCAAGCGCAACGTGAACGTGGGCTTCTCGGGCGGCGAGAAGAAGCGCAACGAGGTGCTGCAGATGGCGCTGCTCGAGCCGAAGCTCGCCATCCTCGACGAGACGGATTCCGGGCTCGACATCGACGCGCTGAAGATCGTGGCCGACGGGGTGAACGCCATGCGCGGCCCGGGCTTCTCGGCCCTCGTCATCACCCACTACCAGCGCCTGCTCGACCACATCGTGCCCGACCGCGTGCATGTGCTCATGGACGGGCGCATCGTGAAGTCGGGCCCCGCCTCGCTCGCTCTCGAGCTGGAGGCCGAGGGCTACGCCAAGGTGGCGGCGTGAAGGAGGCGGCATGAACGCCATGACCACCGGCGCCGCCGCCTTCCTCGGCCGCTATGAAGGGCTGCGCGGGCATCTGCCCGGCGGCCGCACCGACTGGGTGGCCGCGCTGCGCGCCGGCGCCGCCGCGCAGTTCCGCGAGCAGGGCCTGCCCGGCCGGCGCGTCGAGGCCTGGCGCTACACCGACCTCTCGCCCGTCGCAGCACTCGGCTTCACCGAGGCGCTGACGCTCGCCGAGGAGCGCCCCGCCCTGCCCGCCGCGCGCGCGCGCTGGCGCGCCGTCTTCGTGGACGGGCGCTTCGCCCCCGGGCTGTCCTCGCTGCCGCCCGGCCTCGCCGCGCGCAGCCTCGCGGCCGATCTCGACGCCGCCCACGGCCTGCTGGGCGCGCTCGCCGAGCCGCTGCCGATGGTGGCGCTGAACACCATGCTCTTCGAGGACGGGCTCTTCCTCGAGGCGCCCGCCGGGATGGAGGCGGGGACGATCGAGCTGCTCTCCGTCGCCTCGCACGCCGAACGGCCCATCGCCTTCCACCCGCGCCACCTCATCCGCCTCGGCCCCGGCGCGCGGTTGACGCTGATCGAAACGAGCCTCGGCCCCGCCGCGGCCGCCTATCTGCACAACCCCGTCTTCGAGATCGCGGTGGCCGAGGGCGCGAGCCTCACCCATGTGCGGCTGCAGCGCGAAGGGCGGGCAGGCTTCCAGCTCGCCACCGTGCTGGCGGCCGTCGAGGCGGGCGGCACCTACGACAACTTCACGCTCAACGCCGGCGGGCGGCTGGTCCGCAACGAGATCCACGCCGCGCTGCGCGGACCCCGCGCCGCCTGCCACATGAACGGGGCGCAGCTCGTCGCCGACGGCCAGCACGCCGACACCACCACCTTCCTCGACCACGCCGCCCCCGACTGCGCGAGCCGCCAGACCTACAAGACCGTGCTCGCCGGCCGCTCGCGCGGTGTGTTCCAGGGCAAGATCCTGGTCCGCCAGGCGGCGCAGCGCACCGACGGCTACCAGATGAACCAGGCGCTGCTGCTCTCGGAGGAGGCGGAGATCGACGCGAAGCCGCAGCTCGAGATCTACGCCGACGACGTGAAGTGCAGCCACGGCGCGACGGTGGGCGCGCTGGACGAGGCGCAGCTCTTCTACCTGCGCGCGCGCGGCATCCCGGCCGCCATGGCGCGCGCCATGCTGGTCGAGGCCTTCCTGACCGAGGCCGTGGAGGGCGTGAGCGACGAGGCGGCGCGCGCCGCGCTGGACGAGGCCATCGGCGGCTGGTGGACGCGCGAGGGGGCGTGATGGACGCGGCCCCCGCCCGCCTCGACGTCGCGCGCGTGCGGCAGGATTTCCCGATCCTCGCCACCACGGTGCGCGGGCGGCCGCTCGTCTTTCTCGACTCCGGCGCCTCGGCCCAGAAGCCGCGCGCCGTGATCGAGGCGATGACGCGCTGCATGGAGACGGCCTACGCCAACGTCCATCGCGGCGCCTACCGCCTCTCCGAGCTCGCCACCGAGGCCTATGAGGCCGCGCGCGCCGCCGCGCAGCGCTTCCTCGGCGCCGAGCACGCGGAGGAGATCGTCTTCACCCGCAACTCCACCGAGGCCTTCAACCTCGTCGCGCACAGCTTCGGCCGCGCCCTGCTCAAGCCGGGCCAGGCGGTGCTGGTCTCGGAGATGGAGCACCACGCCAACCTCGTTCCCTGGCAGATGCTGCGCGATGCGGGGCTGGGCGTCGGCCTGCGCTTCATCCGCGTGACCGATGCGGGCGAGCTCGACCTCGACGACCTCGCGCGCCATCTCGCCCGCGGCGATGTCGGGCTCGTCTCGGTCACGCACATGTCCAACGTGCTCGGCACCGTCACGCCGGCGGCGGCCATCGCGCGCATGGCGCATGCGGCGGGCGCGCGGGTGATGTTCGACGGCAGCCAGGCCGCGGTGCACCGCGCCGTGGACGTGCGCGCCATCGGCGCGGATTTCTACGCCTTCACCGGCCACAAGCTCTACGGGCCCACGGGCATCGGCGTGCTCTACGGCAGGCGCGAGCTGCTCTCGGCCATGCCGCCCTTCCTCGGCGGCGGGGACATGATCGAGACGGTGACGCTCGAGCACAGCAGCTGGGCCGCGCCCCCCGCGCGCTTCGAGGCCGGCACGCCCGCCATCGTCGAGGCGGTGGGGCTGCACGCGGCCATCGACTACGTGAGCGCGCTCGGCATGGAGGCGATCGAGGCGCATGAGCGCGACCTCGTCGAGCACGCCTGCGCCCGGCTCGCGCAGGTGAAGGGGCTCTCGCTGCTCGGCGCGCCGCAGGATCGCGGCGGGGTCTTCGCCTTCGCGCTCGCGGGCGTGCACCCGCACGACCTCGCCACCTTCCTCGACCGGCGCGGAATCTGCGTGCGCGCGGGCCGCCACTGCGCCGAGCCGCTGCACGCGCGCTTCGGCCTCGAGGGCGGCACGGCGCGCGCGAGCTTCGGCCTCTACACGACGCGCGAGGAGATCGAGGCCCTGGCCGAGGCGCTGGACGCCGCGCGGGAGTTCTTCGCATGAGCACGGAGGCCGCCGGCTTCGAGGAGCTGCGCGACCTCTACCAGGAGGTGATCCTCGACCACGGCCGCCGCCCGCGGAACCACCTCCGCCTCGATCCCTGCGACGCCAGCGCGCGCGGCGACAACCCGATGTGCGGCGACCGGGTGGAGCTGTTCCTGCGCTTCGGCCCGGACGGGCGCATCGCCCGCGCCGCCTTCCTCGGCCGCGGCTGCGCGGTGAGCCAGGCCAGCGCCTCGCTGCTGACCGAGACGGTGCCCGGCCTCTCGCCCGACGAGGCCAGGGCGCTCGCGGCCCGGCTGCGCGAGATGGCGAAGACCGGCGCGCGCGACGAATCCACCGAGGCGCTCGCGCGCCTCTCCGCGCTTTCGGGCGTGCACGAATTCCCCTCGCGGGTGAAGTGCGCCACGCTGGCGTGGCACGCGCTGGAGGCCGCGCTCGATGGGGTGAAGGAGGCGAGCAGTGAGTGAGCAGGCCGCGCGCCACGGAAGCTGGACGCCCGCGGGCGAGGCGCTTCCGAAAGTGACGGAAGACTCCGTGATCGAGGCGCTCAAGACCGTCTTC
>JBKBSR010000127.1:0-8340 GCA_046291055.1 Roseococcus sp. | reverse complement strand
ACCGACATGGTGGATTTCGTGGCCGAGGAGCTGGACGCCGACCGCGCGGCCGTCTTCACCGTGGACGGGCTGCTCGGCATGGCCGACCTCAAGGCGCTGATCGTCGAGGACCGGCCGGACCTCCTCTTCACCCCCTACACGCCCCGCTTCCCTGAACGCATCCTGGACTACGGCGGGGACTGCTTCGCCGCCATCCGCGCCAAGGACATCGTGGTGCACCACCCCTACGAGAGCTTCGACGTGGTGGTGCAGTTCCTCCGCCAGGCGGCGCGCGACCCCAACGTGGTCTCCATCAAGCAGACCCTCTACCGCACCAGCCGCGACAGCCCCATCGCGCGCGCGCTGATCGAGGCGGCCGAGGTGGGCAAATCCGTCACCGCCATGGTGGAGCTGAAGGCGCGCTTCGACGAGGAGCGCAACATCTCCATCGCGCGCGAGCTCGAGGCGGCCGGCGTGCAGGTCGTCTTCGGCTTCGTCGAGCTCAAGACCCACGCGAAGTGCAGCCTGGTCGTGCGGCGCGAGGCGGGCGGCCTGCGCTCCTACGCGCATTTCGGCACGGGCAACTACCACCCCATCACCGCGCGCATCTACACCGACCTCAGCTTCTTCACGGCAGACCCGGCGCTGACGCGGGATGCGGCGAAGCTGTTCAACTACATGACCGGCTACGCCCGCCCCGAGGCGATGGAGAAGCTCGCCTTCGCGCCGCTCACCATCCGCCCCACCCTGATGGGGCTGATCGAGCAGGAGATCGCCTTCGCCAGGGAAGGCAGGCCCGCCGGCATCTGGCTCAAGATGAACTCGCTGGTGGACAAGGATCTGATCGACGCGCTCTACCGCGCGAGCCGCGCCGGCGTGATCGTGGAGTGCGTGGTGCGCGGCATCTGCTGCCTGCGCCCCGGCGTGCCCGGCCTGTCGGAGAACATCCGCGTGAAGTCCATCGTCGGCCGCTTCCTCGAGCACTCGCGCATCTACGTCTTCGGCAACGGGCACAAGCTGCCCTCGCGCCGGGCGCGGGTGTACATCTCCTCGGCCGACTGGATGGCGCGCAACATGGACTGGCGGGTGGAGACCATGGTGCCCGTGGAGAACCCGACCGTGCACGCCCAGGTGCTCGACCAGATCATGGTGGTGAATCTCAAGGACGCCGCGCAGTCCTGGGATCTGGAGCCCGACGGATCCTGGCGGCGCCGCCCGCCCGATCCGCGCCAGTTCTCCGCGCACGAGTATTTCATGACGAACCCCTCGCTCTCGGGCCGCGGCAGCGCACTCACCCGCCCGCCGCGCCCCGCCGCGCCGCGCCGCGGCCGCGCCGAGAAGCTGCACCAGGACTGAGCGCATGGACGGCACATGCGCCACCCGCACGCGCTTCGGGGTGGTGGATCTCGGCTCGAACTCCGTGCGCCTCGTGGTGTTCGAGGGGCTGGAGCGCAACCCGCACGCCATCTTCAACGAGAAGGCCGTGCTCGGCCTCGGCCGCGGGCTGCACGCCACGGGGCGGCTGAACGAGGAGGCCTCGGCCCAGGCGCTCACCGTGCTCGGCCGCTACCACGCGCTGGCGCGCGGCATGGGGGCCGATCCGCTGGAGGTGCTGGCCACGGCGGCGGTGCGGGACGCGACGAACGGCGCTGAGTTCATGGCCGGGCTCGGCCGCGTCATGCCCGGCGTGCGCGTCACCATCCTCTCGGGCGAGGAGGAGGCGCGGCTCTCGGCCGAGGGGCTGCTGCTCGGCGTGCCGCAGGCCGATGGCGTGCTGGGCGACCTTGGCGGCGGCTCGCTCGAGCTCGTGCGGCTCGACCGCGGGCGGATCGCGGAGACGGCCTCGCTGCCCATCGGCACCATCCGCCTGGCCGAGCGCGCGGGCGAGGACGTGGCCCGCGCCCGCGCCATCGTGGAGGCCGAGCTCAAGACCGTACCCTGGCTGGGCGCGGCGCCGCTGAAGGATCTGTTCCTGGTGGGCGGCACCTTCCGGGCGCTGGCGCGCATCCACATCGCGCAGACCGGCTATCCGCTCGCCATCGTCCACCACTACGCGATCCGCCGCGAGGAGGCGCGCGACCTCGCGGGGGTGGTGATGAACGCCCCCCGCAAGGCGCTGGAGCGCATGCCCGCCGCCCCCACCAAGCGCGTGCAGGATCTGCCCTTCGCCGCGGTGGTGTTGCGCCGGCTGCTGCGCGCGGCCAATGTGGCGCGCGTGGTGTTCTCGGCCAACGGGCTGCGCGAGGGCTGGTATGCGCGCCGCCTGGAGGCGACACGGCGGGAGGAGGACCCGCTGCTCGCCGCCGCCATGGAGATCGGCGCGCGCTTCGGCCGCGACCCCGGCCTGCCGCCAGCCCTGCTCGAGTGGCTCGCCCCCCTGGCCGAGGAGGCGGAGCCGGATGCGAAGCTGCGCGCCGCCGCCTGCTGGATCAGCGACAGCGGCAGCCGCGACCACCCGGAATACCGCGCCGAGCAGGCCTTCTTCCGGCTGCTGCGCCTGCACGGGGTGGGGCTCGACCACCATGTGCGCGCCTTCCTCGCCCTGGTGGCGGCGCTGCGCTACGAGGCCGAACCCGCGGCGCCCTTCCTCGCGCCCGCGCGGGCGCTGCTCTCGGCCGCCACGGTGCGCCGGGCCGAGGCGCTGGGGGCGGCGCTGCGCCTCGCCTACACCCTCTCGGGCGGCGTGCCGGCGCTGCTGGAGGCGACGGAGCTCGAACGCCGCGGGCGGCGGCTGGTGCTGCGGCTCAAGCGCGGCGCCGGCGTCTTCGCCGGCGAGAGCGTGCTGCGCCGGCTGGAGGCGCTGGCGCTGGCGCTCGGGCTCGATCCGCTGCTGGAGGCGGACTGATCCGGCCGGCATGGCATGCCGCCCGCATCAGCGCAGCCAGGCGAGCAGCGCCGAGAGACTCGCCACCGACAGCAGCGTGGAGACCAGCACGGCCGCCCCGGACTCCGCCGCCCCGGCCGCGTAGCGCCGCGCCAGCAGGAAGGCGTTGGCCCCGGTGGGCAGCGCCGCCGTGGTCACCGCCACGGCGGTCTCCAGCGGCCCGAGGCCGAGGAGACGGCAGAAGCCGAACACCAGCAGCGGCAGCAGCAGCAGCTTCAGCGCCGCCGTCAGCGCCGTGCGCCGCCACAGCCCCCGCGCCCGGAAGCCGACCAGCGAGCCGCCAAGGCAGAACAGCGAGACGGGCGGCGCGGCGGCGCCCAGCAGTTCCAGCGTGCGCCGCGCCGGCCCCGGCACAGGCAGGGCGAGCGTGCTCCAGACCATCGCCAGCAGCACCGCCATCACGATCGGGTTGCGCAGCACCCCGCGCAGCGTGCTCTGCAGCAGCCGCCACGCCGAGGCGCCGCTGTTCAGCGCCAGCTCCGCCACCACCGTCGCCGTACCGAGCAGCACCATGGAATGCAGCGCGAGGATGGCGAGCAGCACCGCGAGCCCCTGCGGGCCGAAGGCCGCGGCGATGAGCGGAATCCCCATCATCACCGTGTTGCCGAAGGTGACGTTGAGCGCGAGCGGCCCCGCCCCCGCGAGGCCCATCCCCGCGCGCACCCCGCCCGCCAGCGTGGCCGCATAGAGCACCGCGCAGCCCAGGAAGAAGGCGAGCGCCGCCCCGCCGCCGCCCGTGTGCCCCGCGGTGCCGGAGGCGAAGAGCAGCGCCGGCGCGGCGAGCGAGAAGGCGAAGGCGTTGAGCCCCGCGAAGCCCGCCTCGCCCACCCATCCGCGCCAGGCCGCCACCCACCCCGCGAGGATGAGCGCGAAGATCGGCGCCACCACCTCGATCAGGGTGAGGAAGGCGTCAGCCACGCAGCAGCGTCTCGACGAAGCCCGCCATGCCCGTCAGCCGCGCGCGCGCCGTCCGGGCGGCATGCAGGATGGCGCGGGCATCCGCCACCGTGCGCTCGAAATCCGCGTTGACGAGGACGTGGTCGAACTCGTCCCAGTGGGTCATCTCCTCGCGCGCGGCGGCGAGGCGGCGGGCGATCTCCTCCTCGCTGTCCTGGGCGCGGGTGCGCAGGCGGCGCTCCAGCTCCTCGAGCGAGGGCGGCAGGAGGAAGACGCCCACCACATCGCCCGGCAGCCGCTCGCGGAGCTGGCGGTGGCCCTGCCATTCGATGTCGAACAGCACGTCCCGCCCGGCGGCCAGCGCCGCCTCCACCGGCGCGCGCGGCGTGCCGTAGCCACGGCCGAGGAAGCGCGCGTGCTCCAGCAGCTCGCCCGAGGCCGCCATCTCCTCGAACTGCGCCATGCTGCGGAAGAAGTAGTGCACCCCCTCCTGCTCGCCGGGGCGCGGCGGGCGGGTGGTGACGCTGACCGAGAGGGTGAGGTTCGGCTCGCTCGCCAGCAGGGCGCGCGAGACGCTGGTCTTGCCGCCGCCGGGCGCGGCGGCGAGCACCAGGCAGACCCCCCGGCGGGCGGCGCTATTCGACATTGGCGGCCTGCTCGCGCAGCCGCTCGATGGCGGCCTTGAGGTCGAGCCCGAGGCGCGTCAGCGCCACGGAGGCGGATTTGCTGCACAGCGTGTTCGCCTCGCGCACGAACTCCTGCACCAGGAAATCGAGCCTGCGCCCCGCCCCCTCGCCCTCCGCCAGCAGCGCGCGGGCGGCGTCAAGATGCGCGGCGAGGCGGTCCAGCTCCTCGCGCACGTCGGATTTCGCGGCGAGCAGCGCCACCTCCTGCGCCAGCCGCTCCTCCGGGATGCGGGCGCGGGCGCTCTCGTCGAGCAGCCCGGCCAGGCTCTCCATCCAGCGCGCGCGCTGCTGGGCGGGCTGGGCGGCGGCCTCGGCGGCGGCGGCCTCGCGCAGCGCGGCGATCTCGTCGAGCAGGGCGGCGAGCACCGGCCGCAGCCGCGCCCCCTCGCCCCGGCGCGCGGCCACCAGCCCCTCCAGCGCGCGGCTGAAGCCGGCGAGCAGCGCGGCGCGCCTGGCTTCCTCCGCCGCCTCCTCGGGCTCGGGGCTTTCGGCGCGCAGCACCCCGGGCAGGGCGAGCAGCGCCTCGGCGCGGGGCGGCGGCGCGCCGAGGCGGCGCTCGAGGGAGGGAGGGATATCCAACACGCGATCCCGAGCCGCGGGGTCGGGCGTCAGGGCGGGGCGCGATTCGCCCTTCAGGCTCAGGCTGGCTTGGACATTGCCGCGCTTGAGCCGCTTCGCCGCCGCCTCGCGCAGCGCGGGCTCCAGCGCGTCCAGCCCATTGGGCAGGCGCAGCCGCAGCTCGAGCCCCCGGCCGTTCACGCTGCGCAGCTCCCAGGCATAGGCCGTTCCGTCCGGAAGCTGGCCGGCTTCCCGCGCGAAGCCCGTCATGCTCATCAAGGCGCTGGTCATGGCCGGCCTTCTCTCGCGCCGCGCCGGAGGAGTCCAGCCGATGCGCTTCGCCCATGTGCTGATCACCGGCGCCTCGGCCGGGCTCGGGGCCGCCTTCGCGCGGGTGCTGGCGCGGCCGGGGGCGGTGCTGCACCTCGGCGCGCGCCGCGCGGCCGAACTCGCGACGGTGGCCGAGGCCTGCCGGGAGGCGGGCGCCTCCGTCACGACGCGCCTCGTGGATGTGCGCGACGCCGAGGCGATGGCGCAGTGGGTGCGCGGGGCGGGGCGGCTCGATCTCGTCATCGCCAATGCGGGGGTCTCGGCCGGCACGGGCGAGGCGCAGGAGCAGGACTCGAGGGTGCGCCTGATCTTCGAGACGAACCTGACGGGCGTGCTCAACACCGCCCTGCCCGCGCTGGAGGCGATGGCCGCGCAGGAACCTGGCCAGGATGGCTGGCGCGGGCATGTCGCGGTGGTCTCCTCCATCGCGGGCTTCCTCCCCGCCGCCACCGCCCCCGCCTATTGCGCCTCCAAGGCCGCCGCCCGCGCCTGGGCCGAGGCGCGCGACGGGACGGAACGGCGGCGCGGGCTGCGCGTGCACGCCCTCTGCCCCGGCTTCATCCGCACGGCGATGATCGAGAACAACCCCTTCCCCATGCCCTGGATGATGTCGCCCGAGGAGGCCGCGCGCCGCGCGCTGGCCGGCATCGCGGCGGGGCGGACGCGCATCGCCTATCCGCGCCGCCTCTATGCGCTGACGCGGCTGACGGCGGCCCTGCCGCCCGCCCTGCTCAACCGGCTGATGATGCTGGCGCCGGCGAAGCCGGCCGATTGAGGAAGGCCAGCGCCCCCAGCCCCGCCGCGCGGCCCGTGGCGAAGCAGCCCTGCAGCAGATAGCCGCCCGTCGGCGCCTCCCAGTCCAGCATCTCGCCCGCGCAGAACACGCCGGGGCGCGCGCGCAGCATCAGCGCCTCGTCCAGCGCCGACCAGCGCAGCCCGCCGGCAGTGGAGATGGCGCGATCGAGTCCCGTCGGCGCCTCCAGCCGCAGCGGCAGCGCCTTGACCAGCGCGGCGAGATCCCCGCGCGGCGCGCCGGCGCGCAGCGCCTCCTGCACCAGCCCGACGGCGACGGGCGCGAGTCCCGCGCGCCGCAGCCGGTTGGAGAGGGACTGCGCCCCGCCTCCCAGCCGCGCCGCCAGGGCGGCGTGGTCGAGATCGGGCCTGAGGTCGAGCGCCACGGTCACCGGCGCGGCGTCCCGCAGCCGCGCCGCGGCGGCGTAGATCAGCCCGCCCTCGATCCCCTGCCGCGTCACCACCGCCTCGCCCCGCCATGTCCGCCCCTCATGCGAGAGGGCGAGTCGCTTCAGCGGCGCCCCGGCGAAGCGCGCGGCGAAGGGGGCGGACCAGGCCACGCGGAAGCCCATGTTCGCGGGCGCGAGGGGGGCGACCTCCTCCGGCGCGAAGGCCCCCGCCCAGGCGCCATCGCTGCCGACCGCCGGCCAGGACGCCCCGCCCAGCGCCAGCACCGCGGCATCGGGCGCGAGGGTGAAGCCCTCGAAGCGCAGCGCCCGCCCCTCGCCGAAGCCGAGCCAGCGCGCGCGCGTGCGGAAGGCGACGCCCAGCGCCTCCAGCCGCCGCAGCCAGGCGCGCAGCAGCGGCGAGGCCTTCATGGCCCGCGGGAAGACGCGCCCCGAGGAACCCGTGAACAGTTCCTGCCCCAGCCCCTCGCACCAGGCCATCAGCGCGGCGGGGGGAAAGGCGCGGATGTGCGGCGCGATCTCGGGGCGGTCATAGCGGGTGAGGAAGCTCTCCAGCGGCTCGGAATGGGTGAGGTTCAGCCCGCCCCGCCCGGCGAGCAGGAATTTCCGCCCCGGCCGCGTCATGGCGTCGTAGAGGGTGACGCGCGCCCCGCCCGCCGCCAGCACCTCCGCCGCCATCAGCCCCGCCGGGCCCGCGCCCACCACCGCCACATCCGCCATGCGCCGTGCAAGCCATGTGGGGGGGCCGCTGTCCAGCCGCTTGACGCGCGGGCCGGGGCGGGGTTTTCGCAGGATACATTCCGGAGGAACCGCCATGCTGCGCCGCCGCCCCGTCCTCGCCCTGCCCTTGCTCGCCCTGCCCGGCCTCGCGCGCGCCCAGGGCTGGGCGCCCTCGCGCCCGGTGCGGGTGGTGGTGCCCTTCGCCGCCGGCGGCGCGGCCGACAGCGCGACGCGGGCCATCACGCCGCGCATGAGCGAGCGCCTCGGCCAGCCCATGGTGGTGGAGAACCGCACCGGCGCGGGCGGCTCGCTCGGCGGCGCGGAGGTGGCGCGCAGCGCGCCCGACGGCCACACCCTGCTGATGGACGCCTCCAGCCATCTCGTGAATCCGACGCTGCTGCGCGGCCTGCCCTTCGACTACGCCACCGCCTTCGCGCCCATCTCGCTGGTCGTCACCTTCCCGCAGGTGCTGGCCGTGAAGGCGGACCTGCCGGCGCGGAGCCTGGAGGAGTTCCTGGCGCTGGCGCGGCGGCAGACCCTCTCCATCGGCACCCAGGGCAACGCCACGGCGGGGCATCTCGGCCTGGCCGCCTTCCAGCGGGCGGCGGGCATCGAGGTCACGCATGTGCCCTATCGCGGCGGGGCGGACGCGGCGCGCGACCTCGCCGCCGGTACGCTGGACGGGGTGTTCATCACCCTGCTCTCGGCCCGGCCCATCGTGGAGAGCGGGCGGGCGCGCTTCCTCGCCCTCTCGGCGCCCGAGCGCGTGGCGCTGGCCCCGGGCCTCGCCACCTTCGCCGAGCAAGGGCTGCAGGGCATCACCCTCTCCGAATGGGCCGCGCTCTTCGCGCCTGCCGGCACGCCCGGCCCGGCGCTGGCGGCCATCCATGGCGCGCTGGCGGCCACGCTGGGCGAGGAGGCGGTGCGCACGCGCCTCGCCCAGCTCGGCGCGGTGCCGGTGGGCAACAGCCCCGCCGAGTTCGCGCGCTTCGTCACCGAGGGCCGGGCCCAGATGGCGGCGCTGGTGCGCGAGGCGAACATCCGCATTGAGTAGGCGCGGGCTTCTGGCGCTGGCGGCGCTCGCCCC
>JBKBSR010000126.1:0-8340 GCA_046291055.1 Roseococcus sp. | reverse complement strand
GTGACGAACAGCGAGCGCGTGATCAGCCGCCAGCGCGCCTTCCTGCCCGCGCCCGGCGCGGCGCGGCCCGACTGGTGGGCGGTGGCGGAGGTGGCGCGCCGGCTCGGCCATGGCGAGGCCTTCGCCTGGGAGGGGCCGGCGGCGATCTTCCGCGAGCATGCGGCGGTGACGGGCCTCGCGCGCCCCGCCGCGCGCGCCTTCGACATCAGCGGGCTCGCGGGGCTCTCCGACGCCGCCTATGCGGCGCTGGAGCCGACGCGCTGGCCCGTGCCCGCGCAGGGTGCGCGCGCCGCGCGCTTCTTCGCCGCCGGCGGCGCGCTCTCGGGCCGCGCCCGGCTGATCCCCACCCCCTTCCGCGCGCCCGCCGCGCAGCCCGACGCGCGCTTCCCGCTGCGCCTGCTCACCGGCCGGCTGCGCGACCAGTGGCACATGATGACGCGCACCGGCAGCGTGCCGCGGCTGATGGCCCAGCACCCCGAGCCGACGCTGACGCTGCACCCCGAGGACGCGGAGGGCCTCGCGCCGGGCGCGCTGGTGCGGGCGGAAACCCCGGTGGGCGAAGGCGTGTTCCGCCTCCTTCTCGACGCCGGGCAGCGCCGCGGCGCCGCCTTCGCGCCCATGCACTGGACGGCGCAGTTCGCCCCCGCCGCGCGGGTGAACGGCGCGATGATCGCCGCGACGGACCCCGTCTCCGGCCAGCCCGAGCTCAAGCACACGCCGCTGCGCGTCGCGCCCTTCGCTGCCGCCTGGCACGGCTTCCTCCTCGCCCCGCGCCGCCTCGGCGCCGATCTCGCCGCGTGGTGCGCCGTGGCGCCGCTGGAGGGCGGGGCCTGGCGGCACGAGATGGCGGGCGAGGAGCCGCCGGCCGCGGCCTTCGTGCGGCTGCGCGCGCTGCTCGCGGCCGAGGAATGGGCGCTGTTCGAGGATCCGGCCGCCGGCGTGCATCGCGCGGCCGCGCTGTCGGGCGGCGCGCTCGCGGGCGTCATCGCCATCGCGCCCGCGCCGCTGCTGCCGCCGCGCGAGTGGCTGGGCGCGCTGATGGCGGCCGGCCCCCTCTCAGCCGAGGACCGCGCGGCGCTGCTGGTGGGCCGTCGCCCGGACGGGCCGCCGCCCTCGCCGCTGGTCTGCGCCTGCCACGGCGTGACCGCGGCCGCCATCCGCGGCTGCGGCGCGGCCGATGTCGCGGCGGTGGGCGCGGCCACGCGCGCCGGCACGGGCTGCGGCGCCTGCCGGCCGGAGATCGCGGCGCTGCTGACGCGGGAGCCTGCCTGATGCGCCATTTCCCCGCCTTCCTCGAGCTGCGGGGCCGCCTCGCCCTGGTGCTGGGCGAGGGCGAGCTGGCCGAGCGCAAATCCGCGCCGCTGGCCGCGGCGGGCGCGCGCCTGCGCCGCGCCGCGCGCTTCGACCCGGCGCTGCTGGAGGGTGTGGCCCTCGCCATCGGCGCCGATGCGCCGGAGGAGGATCTGCGCGCCCTCTCGGCCGCCGCCCAGGCGCGCGGAATCCCGGTGAACATCGTGGACCGGCCGGAGCTCTGCTCCTTCATCACGCCGGCCATCGTGGACCGCGACCCGATCACCATCGCCATCTCGACGGGCGGCGCGGCGCCGGTGCTGGCGCGCATGATCCGCCAGCGCATCGAGGCGGTGCTGCCGCCGGCGCTGGGCGCGGTGGCGGCGCTGGCGGGGCGCTTCGCCGCCCGCGTGCGCCGCGCCCTGCCCGACCAGGCGGCGCGGCGGCGCTTTTTCGAGCGCAGCCTCGCGGGCCCGCCGGCGGAGCTGGCGCTGGCCGGGCGCGTCACCGAGGCCGAGGCCGCCTTCGCCGCCGCCCTCGCGCAGGCCGAGGCCACGCCGCCCGGCATGGTGTTCCTCGTCGGCGCCGGGCCGGGCCGTGCCGATCTGCTGACGCTGCGCGCGCTGCGCCTGCTGGGCGAGGCGGACGTGATCGTGCATGACCGCCTCGTCTCCGACGAGGTTCTGGACATGGCGCGCCGCGACGCGCCGCGCATCTTCGTCGGCAAGTCCCGCGCCAACCACTGCCTGCCGCAGGAGGAGATCAACGCACTGCTGGTGCGCCTCGCGCGCGAGGGCAGGCGCGTTGTGCGCCTCAAGGGCGGCGATCCCTTCGTCTTCGGCCGCGGCGGCGAGGAGCTCGCGGCCTGCGCCGAGGCGGGCATCGCCTGCGAGGTGGTGCCGGGCGTGACCGCCGCCCTGGCCTGCGCGGCGGAGGCGGGCATCCCGCTCACCCACCGCGACGCCGCCCGCGCGCTGACCTTCGTGACCGGCCACACGCGCGAGGGGCGACTGGATGTTGATTTCGCCGCGCTGGCGCGACCGGGGCAGACCCTGGCCGTCTACATGGGCCTGTCCACCCTGCCGGAGATGGCGCGCGGCCTCGTCGCCGCGGGGCTCGATCCGGCCACGCCGGCCGCGCTGGTGGAGAGCGGCGGCACCGGCCGGGCGCGGCGGCTGGCGGGCACCCTCGGCTGCCTGCCGCGCACCGCCCCGGGCTGGGCGGCGGGCGGGCCGGTGCTGCTGCTGGTGGGCGAAGTGGTGGCGCTCGGCGCCCTCTCCCCCGCGCTGGAGGCCGCCGCCGAGGCGTGAGGCGCGCGGCGGCCTACCAGCCGATCGCCGCCGGCAGCCAGGTGGCCAGCGCGGGGAAGCTGAACACCACCGCCACGCCCAGCACCTGCATCAGCACGAAGGGGATCACGCCGCGATAGATGTCGCCGGTGCGGACCTCGGGCGGCGCCGCGCCGCGCAGGAAGAACAGCGCCCAGCCGAAGGGCGGCGTGAGGAAGCTCGTCTGCAGGTTCACGCAGATCAGCATGGCGAGCCAGACGAGGTTCACGTCCGCCGCCACGAAGACCGGCAGGAAGAGCGGCACGGCGATGTAGCTGATCTCGATCCATTCGAGGAAGAAGCCCAGGACGAAGATCAGCAGCATCAGGAACCAGATGTCGGCGGCGATGCCGCCCGGCAGGAACTCGAACAGGTCGTGCACGAGCTGCTCGCCGTTCAGGCCGCGGAAGGCCAGCGCGAAGACCTGCGCGCAGACCAGGATGAACATCATCATCGCGGTGATGCGCGCGGTGGCGCCCGCCGTCTCCCACACCAGGGCGAGGCTCAGCCGCCGGCCGAGCGCGCAGACCACCATGGCCCCCAGCGCGCCCATCGCCGCCGCCTCGGTCGGCGCCGCCACGCCGCCGATGATGGAGCCCAGCACGGCCACGACGAGGCCGAGCGGCGGCGCCACCACCTTCAGCAGCCGCCGCCACAGCTCGCGCGTCGAGATCGCGGCGCGCTGCTCCGCCGGCACGGCCGGCGCCATCTCCGGCCGCAGCATGCCGAGCACCAGCAGATAGATCACGTAGAAGGCGGCCAGCATCAGCCCGGGGAAAACGGCGGCGGCGAACAGCGTGCCGACGGAGAGGTTCATGATGTCGGCCAGCAGGATCAGGATGAGCGAGGGCGGGATGATCTGACCCAGCGTGCCCGAGGCGCAGATCACGCCCGAGGCCACGCCCTTGTCGTAGCCCGCGCGCAGCAGCGCCGGCATGGTCAGCAGCGCGAGCGTGACCACGGTGGCGCCGACGATGCCCGTGGTGGCCCCCATCAGCACGCCCACCAGCACGAGCCCGATGCCCAGCCCCCCGCGCAAGCCGCCCGCGAGGCGGCCCACCACCTCCATCAGATCCTCGGCCATGCGGCTCTTCTCGAGCATCACGCCCATGAAGACGAAGAGCGGGATGGCGAGCAGCGTGTAGTTCGTCACCACGCCGAAGATGCGCGCCGGCAACAGGTTGAACAGGAAGCTGCCGAAGCCCAGCCAGCCGAAGATGAAGCCCGCGATGGCGAGGGTGAGCGCCACCGGCACGCCGATGATGAGCAGCACGAAGAAGCTGCCCAGCATGAGCAGCGCATAGACCTCGGTGAGGGGCATGGATCAGTCCTTCATCCCAGCGGACGCTGGCTTTGACTCCTTAGAGAGCGGCGCGGCCGCTGGCATGCCTTTGTCTTGGCGCGCAGCCGCAACGCCGGGCCCCGACGCGGCGTGCCGCGTCGGGTGGCGCCAACCCTGCGCGCGAGACGGGCGGCATGTCATGCCGCCCGTATCAGGCGGGCGGCGGCGCGCAGCGTCTCGGCCAGGTATTGCAGCGCCATCAGCCCGCAGCCGACGGGGATGAAGGCCTTCAGCGCCCAACGCCAGGGGATGCCGCCGGGATTGGCCGAGCCCTCGCCGATGCGCCAGGACTGGCCGACATAGGCGAGCGAGAGCCAGGCCATCGCCGCCAGCACCACGAGGCCGAGCAGCGCGGCGATCAGGTCGCTCCACGCCCTGAGCCGCGGCCCGTAGGCGGCGTAGAGCACGTCCACGCGCACATGCTCGCCCCGCTTCAGCGCCCAGACCATGCCGAGCAGCGAGATGGGCACGAGCAGGTGCCACTCCAGCTCCTGCGCCCACACGCTGCCGGTGGAGAGGCCGTAGCGCAGCAGCACGTTCGCGGACATCACGACCACGAGCGCGAGTACCGCGAGCGCGGCGAGCGCGCCCACGGCCTCGGTCACGGCGTCGATGGCGGCGGCGGCGCGCCTCACGCGCGGCGCACCGTGTTGTGATAGACGCCCTCGCTGTAGTTCGCCCAGGCGTCGAATCGCGCCTTGTAGGCCATGAAGCTGTCGTGCACGCGCCGCACCAGGGGGTCGCGCGCGGCGGCCTCCTCCAGCACGCGCGTCGTCTCGGCGCGCAGCCGCGCCACCACCTCGTCGGGCAGCGGGATGGCGTTGACGCCGTGGTTGCGGATCAGGTCCTCCATCGCATCGGCGTTGTTCTTCTGGCACCAGCCCTCGCTGATCGCGTTGCAGGCGGCGCAGGCGTTCTCCACGATGGCCTTGAGCTCGTTGGGCAGGCTGTTCCAGGCGGCCTTGTTGATGATGAGCTCCGACGCCGTGGCGGGCTCGTGCCAGCCGGTGGTGTGGTAGGTCTTGGCCACGCGGTGCAGGCCGAGCTGGCGGTCGAGGAAGGGCCCGACGAACTCGGCCGCGTCGATCACGCCGCGCTCGAGGGCGGGGAAGATCTCGCCCGCGGGCAGCAGCCGCACATCCACGCCGAAGGCCTGCATCACGCGGCCCGCGAGGCCCGGGATGCGCATCTTGAGGCCGCGCAGATCCTCCACGCGCTCGATGGGGCGGCGGAACCAGCCCGTCATCTGCACGCCGGTGTTGCCGCACAGGAAGGGCACGAGGTTGAAGCGGTCATACACCTCGCGCCAGAGGTCGAGGCCGCCGCCGTCGTACATCCAGCCATTGGTGCCCTGGAAGTTCAGGCCGAAGGGCACGGCGGTGAAATACTGGGCGGCGAAGGTCTTGCCCGTCCAGAAATAGGCGTTGGCGTAGTTCATCTGCACCACGCCGGAGGAGACGGCGTCGAAGCCTTCGGCGGCGGGGATCAGCTCGCCCGCGCCGAAGAACTGGATGCGCAGCCGGTTGTTGGACATGCGCTGGATGCGGTCGATCAGGTCGCGCGCCGAGCCGGGGCCCACCGAATAGAAGGCCGCCTGCGGGCCGTAGAAGCTCGTCATGCGCCAGTTGAAGGTGGTCTGCGCCGTGACGACGGCGGGCGTGGCGAGGCTGCCGACGAGGCCGCCAGCGGCGGCGCCCATGATGCTGCGACGGTTCATCCGAAACTCCCTCGGCCCGGTGGACGCGCGAGGGGATGCCAAGCAGCGGGCGTGGGGCATAGCCGCGGAATGCGGAAAATCCATGCGCCCGCGTCGGAAATTGCGCGCCAGGACACCAGCCTGCCCGCGCCTTGGGCAGACGCTCAGCCCGGCTTGCGCCGCACCCCGCGGCCGGGCTTCACCACCTGGCGGCCCCGGGCGATGGCCAGCGCCCCCTCCGGCACATCCTCCGTGATGACGGAGCCCGCGGCCGTGATGGCGTGCGCCCCCACCCGCACCGGGGCGACGAGGGCCGTGTCGCTGCCGATGAAGGCGCCCTCGCCGATCTCGGTGCGGTGCTTGTTCACGCCGTCGTAGTTGCAGGTGATGGTGCCGGCGCCGACATTGGCCTCGGCCCCCACCGTCACGTCGCCGAGATAGGTGAGGTGGTTGGCCTTGGCCCGCGCGCCCAGCCTCGCGGCCTTCAGCTCCACGAAATTGCCGACATGCGCGCCCTCGCCCACCTCGGTGCCCGGGCGCAGCCGCGCATAGGGGCCGATGACGGCGCCCGCGCCCACCACGCATTGTTCGAGGTGGGAGAAGGCGCGGATGGTCGCGCCCTCCTCCACCGTCACGCCCGGGGCGAAGACGACGTGCGGCTCCACCACCACGTCGCGGCCGAGGCGCGTGTCGAAGCTCATGTGCACCGTCTCGGGCATCACCAGCGTCGCGCCGCTTTCCATGGCGGCGGCGCGCAGGGCGGTCTGCACCTCGGCCTCGGCGGCGGCGAGTTCGGCGCGGCTGTTGATGCCGCGCAGCTCCGCCTCCGGGGCCTCGATGGCGCGCGCGCTGCGGCCTTCCGCGCGGGCCGCAGCCACCACATCGGTCAGGTAGTATTCGCCTTGGTGGTTGTCGTTGCGCAGATCGGCAAGCCAGCGGAACAGGTCGCGCGCCGCGGCGCAGACCACGCCCGCGTTGCACAGGGGGATGGCGCGCTCGGCCTCGGTCGCGTCCGCCCATTCGACGATGCGCGCCACCTGGCCCTCGGCGTCCAGCACCACGCGGCCGTAGCGGCCGGGCTGGGCCGGGCGCATGGCGAGCAGCGCGAGATCGGCCTGGGTGCGGGCGAGCAGCAGGCGCTCGAGCGTGGCGGTGCTGATGAGCGGGTTGTCGGCGTAGAGCACGGCCACATCGCCCGCGAAGTCCTCGAGCAGCGGCGCGGCCATGCGGGCGGCGTGGCCGGTGCCCAGGCGCTCGGCCTGGACCACGGTGGCGTGGGGGGCGACGGCGCGCTCGAGCGCGGCCATGCCGGGGCCGACCACGACCACGATGCGCTCGAACACCGGCGCGCAGGCGGCGAGCAGGTGCTGCACCATCGGCCGCCCGGCGAGCCGGTGCATCGCCTTGGGCATGGCGGATTTCATGCGGGTGCCCTGACCCGCGGCGAGGAGGATGGCGGCGCGCATGCCCGCAGGCGTAGCGCCCGCCGGCCGGGGCTTCAACCGGCGAGCCGCGCGATCAGCCGCTCATTGGCCCGGCGCGCCATGCCCGGGATGAGCAGCGCGTCGATCACCCACCACAGCGCGATCAGGCCGAGGCCCAGATAGCCGATCAGCACCAGCGTCAGCAGCAGGGAAAGGCCGAAGAGCAGCAGCATCAGGATGCCCGAAATCCAGCGGCCCAGATACATGCGGTGGACGCCGCCATAGCCGAGGAAGAACCAGAGCAGATAGGCGATGAGCGGGGATTTCGCGGCCGCGTCGTAGCGCATGCGCGCGATGGCGTCGGGCGAGGGGCGGTGGTGGCTCATCGGTCTCCGTCACGCGGGGGCGCTGGCGGGGCGCGTGCGCGCCGTGCATATGGGGCGGCAACCCTGGCGGAAAGAAGGCCCTGGCATGACCATCGCGCTCTACACCTACAACACGCCCAATGGCCGCAAGATCAGCGTGGCGCTGGAGGAGATGGGGCTGCCCTACACGGTGCATGTCGTGGACATCACGAAGGGCGAGCAGTTCAACCCGGATTTCCTGGCCTTCGCGCCCAACAACCGGATCCCGGCGATCAAGGATCCCGATGGCCCGGGCGGGCAGCCCATCACCGTCTTCGAGAGCGGCGCGATCCTGTATTATCTGGCCGAGAAGACCGGGAAGTTCCTCCCGCGAGACCTGCGCGCGCGCGTGCCGGTGATGGAGTGGCTGATGTGGCAGATGGGCGGTTTCGGCCCCATGCCCGGCCAGGTGCACCACTTCCTCATGCAGCCCGAGGGCCCGGCGCGGGACTACGGCTTCAAGCGCTATCACACCGAGACGAAGCGCCTCTACGGCGTGCTGGACAGGCGCCTCGCGGGGCGGGAGTTCGTGGCGACGGAGGGCGAGCCTTCCATCGCGGATTTCGCCATCCTCGGCTGGGCTTGGCGGCATGAGCGCCACCAGGTGCCCTTCGACGACCTGCCGAACGTGGCGGCCTGGTACGAACGGATGATGGCGCGCCCGGCGGTGCAGCGCGGCTTCGCGGTGGCGATGAGCTGATGCGGTGAGAGGGACGGCCCCCCCGCCGCCGGCGAGACTTGGTTTGACGGGCCGCGGGGGGCGCGCTATCCCCCATCCCGCATACGCCGTGTGAACTTCCACTCCTGCGGAGGGGTGGCCGAGTGGCCGAAGGCGGCGGTTTGCTAAACCGTTAGA
>JBKBSR010000490.1:0-1733 GCA_046291055.1 Roseococcus sp. | reverse complement strand
TTTTTTTGGTTTTTGTGGGGGGGGGGTGTGTTTTCCCTTTTCGTGTTCCTCCCCCCCCCCCCCCCCGCGGCGGGCCGCGGAAGGGCCGCCCGCCAGCCCGGGCCAGCGCCAGGCGCGGATCGAGACGTTCCTGAGCGAGCTCGGGCGCGCCGGATCGGCGCTGCCGACCGAGTCCGACAGGCGGCGTTGCGCCGCCCTGCGCGCCCAGGGGCTCGCGGCCCTGGCCCTCGCCCAGCCCTCTGATAGCGCGGGAGCCTCTGGTCGGCGCGACTGGCTGCTGGACGGATGGGAGCTGTTCGCCGCCGCCTGGGCCGAGGCGCCCGCGGCGGAGCGCCCGGCCCTGCTGCGCCACGCCGCCTGCCTCGCGCCGCCCCTGCCGCTGGAGGCGGAGGACTGGCCCGGCGGCGCCGCCCTCCCCGCGGAGGCAAGCCCGCGCGGCGGCGGGGCGGGCGGGGCCATCACGCAGGAGGTTGCCGAGGCGGCGCTCGCGCGCTGGCTTGGCGCATGAACGCCGCCTCGCCGGCCCAGCTTCGGGAGCTTTCCCGCGCCGCGCGCGAGGCCACCGATTCCCAACTCCTGCGCCTCGTCGCCGTGCTGGACCGGCTGCCCCGGCGCGGCGCGGCCGATGCGGTGCTCGAGCCCGTGCGCCACCGCCTGGGCGCGCTTCGCCCGGAGCGGCCGATGACGCCCATGCGGCTGCTCTTCCTGCCCATGGACGGGCTGATCGTCGCGCCGCGGGATTGGCGGGGCGGGGGGCGGCAACTCCCGCGCAACGCGCTCGTTCCGATCGGCGAGGCGGTGTTCGCCGCCGCTCCCGGGCTGTCCGAGGGCCTGGCGGCCTCGATCGGCGAGGCGCCACTCTCCGACCATGCTCTGGCGGCCACCCTGGGCGCCCGGCTCTGGCCGGCGGCCGCGCAGTCCCTGCCCCAGACGTCGCCCCCCGGCTGGGCGGAGGCCGGGCTCCCCGATGCGGCCTATGCGCGGCTGCGGCCGCTCGTCGCGCTGCTCTGGCGGCACGGCCCGGCGGTGCATGCGCTGCGCGTGGCGGGGGCGGAAGGCCCACCCGAGGAGCTGGCCCGCCCCGTGTTCCGCACCCTCGCGGCCGAGGGCGGAGAGGCCGTGGAGATCGCGCTCTCCGCGGTGCTGCCGGCCGCGATGCGCCCCGCCCGGCTGGTCTCGCTGGTGGCGGGGCTGGATCGCGCCCTGGCCCCCGCGGCCGAGCGCGCGCTCGACCATTTCCTCACCGCGCTGACTCCGCCGCCTCCGGTCAGCGACCTCGCGCGCACCGCCGCCGCGGCGCGGCGCTTCGCCGCGCTGGTCGAGGATCTGGAACGGACCATCACGCGCGACGCGCCCCGCCGCGCGCAGATCCTGCAGGGGCTGCGCCACGCCGCGGCCGTCCATTGCCGCGAGCGGCTGGATGCCGAGACCTGCGCCGTGCTGCTCGGCCCGCTCAGCGAGATGCTGGACGCGCCGGCGGCGCCCGGCGCGGCGGGCGATGCGGAGGTCGCGGCGCTGGAGCAGCGGGCCCGCGCCCTGCGCGCCCTGGCCGAGGCGGGGCGGCGGCTGAACGGCCAGGGCGGGCTGCCGGGCGAGGGGCTGCGCGCGGTGCGGGCGCGACTCGCCGCGGCCCTTCCCGGCCTGCCGGAATCGGGCGAGGGGTTCGGCCGCGCCGATGCGCTGCGCCTAATCGAAATCCTCGAGGGGCCGGAGGCGGCCGCGGCGGCCCGCCA
>JBKBSR010000125.1:0-8369 GCA_046291055.1 Roseococcus sp. | reverse complement strand
GACATGACTCCCGAGGTCCAGGAGGCCACGACCTCTTGGCGGGGGGGGTGCGGGGAGGGCAGCGCCCTCCCCGGCTGGGCTACCCCCTCAGGCAGCGGGCGACGGCGGGCAGGAAGTGGGTCACGGGCGGGGTGGGCAGGTCCTTGACCTTGGCCTGTTCGTCGTAGCGGCGGAGCTGCACGGCCTCGCGGAACATCGGGTTCGCTTCGAAGGCGGCGACTTCCTCAGCGCTCATGGGCCCGCCCTGCAGGGCGAGGCTTTTCACGCTGTCGGGGGCGAGGCGGGCGAAGTAGTCGGGCTCGACGGCGCAGAGGTAGCGCTTGGCGGCGACGTGCAGGCGCACGGGCTCGGTCACCTCCGGGCCGAAATGGGCCGCGAGCCAGGCGTGGCCCAGCTCCTCGTGCCGGTCGTCCACGCCCTCGGAGGCAGGGTCCTCGCCGAGCTCATGCACCATGTGGCCGATGTCGTGCAGGAGGGCGGCGGCGATCAGCGCCGCGCCATGGCCGCCCTTCTCGGCCAGCCAGGCGCATTGCAGCGCGTGCTGGCGCTGGTTGACGTGGGAGAGGCCGTAGCGGCCCTCGGCCTTGCCCTCCAGCAGGGCCTGGATCTCGGCGAGGATGGGGTGCATGGGCGCGTCGTCCGTCATCAGAAATGCACGGGGTTGGACCAGGCGCGGCGACCCATGGCGTCGGCCACCACCACGCGGGCATAGCCGCCGGAGCGCAGGGCGGCGAGAGGCAGGCGCGCGCGGGTCTGCCCCAGCGCCACCGACTGCTCGGCCTTGGAGCCGCGACCCAACACCATGATGGAGAGGGCGGGCGAGCAGACCACCTCCACCGCCTCCTCGCCCCAGGCGATGTCGTGGATCAGCGGCCCCTGGGTGGCGTAGTAGGCGCCGGCCTTCAGCGCCTCCAGCAGCGGCTCGGGCTCGTTCGCCTCGGCCTTGACCATCACCCAGCCGCCGAAGGCGTCGGGCGACTTGAAATGCGCGTCGTCCACCGCGAGCAGGCCGAGCCGCCGCCCGCCGGCGAGAAGCTGGTCGGCGAGATAGACGCCATCGCCCCGCTCGGTGCGGAGATGGGAGGTGTGGTTGTACACCTCCACCGCATGGGCGCCGGGGATGGTGGCGGCGTCCTCCGCCGTCAGCCCGTACCAGCCGGGATGGGGGATGGCGAGGAAGGCGCCGGCCGCCAGCGCGCGGGCGGCCAGCGCGGGCCCCGTCTCCTCCCGCGCGGTGGGCGCGAAGTCGAGCGGCAGGCCGAGCGCGAGCAGGTGCCAGATCTCGCCCAGCGCGGTGGCGGGCGCGTGCAGCTCCGCCCCCAGCAGCGTGGTGAAGCCGCGCGCGCGGAAGGGCCGCGTGTCCACGATGGGGAAGCCGTATTTCGCCCAGAAATGATCGGTCAGCGCCAGGAAGTCGTAGCCCGCCTCGCGGTAGGCGGCGCAGACCGCCTCGGGGCTGCGCGCCCCGTCCGAGCGGTCCGAATGGGTGTGCAGGTTGCCCTTCCAGAAGCGGCCCGGCCGGGCGAAGGCGGGGTCCATCACGCGGGGCTTCCGGGCGTGAGGGTCTGCAGCACCTCGAAGCCCTCGAACTGCGGCGGGCCGAGGGTCATGGGCTTGCTCTCGCCCGCCCCGGCATGGGCGCGGCGGAACTGCTCGCTGCGCGTCCAGGCCTCGAAGGCCTCGCGCGAGGCCCAGAAGGTCATGGAGGAGTAGAGCACATGGTCCGCGCCCGCGGGCCCGCGCAGCAGATGGAAGGAGAGGAAGCCCGGCAGCTCGTGCAGGTGGCTCTCGCGGGTCAGCCAGGCCTGCTCGAAGGCGGGGGCGTGCTCGGGGATGACGCGGAAACGGTTGGCGGCGACGAACATGGGGCGGACCATGCCAGAGCCGACCCGTTCGGGCGAGTGATGGCTGCGTGGCGGGGATGACAGGCCCCGCGCCCGGGTGTGGAATGATCCCGACCTTCCATCACGCGGACAGCCCTCCCCCATGACCGACCTGTTCAGCCCGCTCACGCTCGGCGGCGTCACCTTCCGCAACCGCATCGGCGTCTCGCCCATGTGCCAGTATTGCGCCAGCGAGGACGGGCTGCCGACGGACTGGCACCTCGCGCACCTCGTCTCGCGCGCCGTGTGCGGGCCGGGGATGGTGATGACCGAGGCCGCCGCGATCAGCCCCGAGGGGCGGATCAGCGCCCATGACCTCGGCATCTGGAGCGAGGCGCATGTCGGGCCGCATGCGCGGCTCGCCGCCGCCATCCTTCATGCGGGCTCGGTGCCGGCCATCCAGCTCGCCCATGCCGGGCGCAAGGCGAGCCGCCTGCCCGCCTGGGATTCCGGCCCCGCCGTGCCGGGCTGGCAGGCGCTGGCGCCCTCCGCCCTCGCCTTCGGCAACTACGCCGTGCCGCGGGCGATGACCGAGGCGGAGGTGGCGCAGGTGATCGCGGACATGGCGGCCGCGGCGGAACGCTCCGTCCGCGCCGGCTACCGGCTCATCGAGATCCACGCTGCGCACGGCTATCTGCTGCACCAGTTCCTCTCGCCGCTCTCCAACCGCCGCAACGATTCCTGGGGCGGGGATTTCGAGGGACGGACGCGGCTGCTGCGCGAGGCGGTGGCCGCCACCCGGGCCATCCTGCCGGCCGGCGTGGCGCTCGGGGTGCGGATCTCCCACACCGACTGGGTGCAGGGCGGCTGGACGACGGAGGAGAGCGTGGAACTCTCCCGCCGGCTCAAGGCGCTCGGCGTGGATGTGGTGGATGTGAGCTCGGGCGGGCTCGATCCGGCGCAGAAGATTCCCCTCGGCCCCGGCTATCAGGTGCCCGGGGCGGCAGCGGTGCGCGCGGGGGCGGGGCTGCCGGTGATGGCGGTGGGGCTGATCACCGAGGCCGCCCAGGCCCAGGCCATCCTCGCCGAGGGCAAGGCGGACATGGTGCTGCTGGCCCGCGCCTTCCTGCGCGACCCCTACTGGGTGCTGAACGCGGCGGTGGCGCTGGGGCGGACGGAGGCGCTCTCGGTTCCGCCGCAATACGAGCGCGGCTGGGGCAGCCTGGGGAAGATGAGCATCGCACGGTCCGTGGGGGCCCCCATGCCTGCCCTTCCCGGTTGAGGCAGCGAGGCGCCGAAAACACAACCCCGGATTGCAGACCGCTCTGCCCCGCAGGGGATGACAAGGGTTTCCGGTCGAGAGCCCGATCAGGCAGCACACCCCGTCAGAGAAACGATCGCGTCAGCCACCCGTTTCGGTTGTATTTTGCGCGCGGCTTTGTCATGGTGAAAGAATACACGGGGTTCTGGCGCAGAAGTCCTCGCCGGCCAGCGCGTCCGCCCCGCTGTGCGACCGTGAAGGAGCGAATGCCGATGGCCCCGATGCCCCCCGCCGCGCCCTCCCGCCGCCCCGGCCTTCCCTCGCCGCTGGCGGCGGGCGCGCCCCGGCGCGAGGCCGCCTCGCCTTCCCCACGCGGCGCACGGCGGGCGGATGCGATCGATGCGGAGCTCGGGCAGCGCCTGTGGCAGCTCCGGCTGCAGCGCGGGATCACGCGGCGCGAGGCGGCGGAGCGGCTCGGCGTCACCGCCCAGCAGATCCAGAAATACGAGTTGGGGCAGGACCGTCTCTCCATCGGCCGGCTGGTGCGGCTGGCCACCCTGCTGGGCGCGCCGCTGCCGCTGTTGCTCGACGGATTGAGCGAGGCCGCGAATGGGGAGGCGGAGGGCGAGGCGGCGCGCCGCCACGCCGAGAACGCCGCCCTGCTGCAGAGCTTCGCGCTGATCGAGGCGCCGGAGCTGCGCGAGACGGTGCTCAACCTGGCCGCGCGGCTCGCCGGGCTCGGCCGCGGCGCGACGGGCGCGAGCCCCGCCGAGATGGAGGGCCTCGCCGCGCTGCCCAGCCGGCTGCTGCCCCCCCGCCGCGCCGCGGCGGGCTGAGGAGCGGGCCTGGCCCGTATCAGTCCTCGGGCCGGAAGCCCGAGGCCTGCACGATCGGGCCCCATTTCGCCGTCTCGGCGCGGATGCGCGCGGTGAAGTCGGCCGCGCTGCTGTGCGCCACGTCGAAAGCGCGGTTCTCGAGGTTCTGGCGCATCTCCGGGTGGCGCACCGCCTCGGCCAGCAGCGCGTTGAGCTGCCCCACCAGCGCGGCGGGTGCGCGGGCGGGCAGGAAGGCGCCGAACCATTCATCGGCCGTGAGGTCAGGGTGGCCCTGTTCGGCGAAGGTCGGCACACCCGGCAGGCGCGGCAGGCGCTGGGCGCTGGTCAGCGCGATGATGCGCAGCCGCCCGCCCTCATGGTGCGGCACGAGATCGCCCAGCACGTTGATGGTGGCCGCGATCTGCCCGCCCAGCGTGTCGGCGATGGCCGGGGCCGCGCCGCGATAGGGCACATGGGTCAGTTCCACGCCGCTCGCGCGGGCCAGCATCACGCCCGTGAAATGCGGCACCGAGCCCGCGGCGGGCGAGGCGTAGGAGAGGCCACGCCGCTGCCGCGCGAGGTCGAGCATCTGCGCAAGATTCGCCACCCCCGGCGCGCCGGGCCCCACCGCGAGGCCGAAGGGATAGACCACCACGGGCGAGACGGGCGCCATGTCGCGCAGCGGCTCGTAGCGCAGCCGGTCGCCATAGAGGTGGGGGTAGATCGTCACCATGCTGGCGGGGGTGACGAGCAGGGTAGTGCCGTCCGGCTCGGCGCGGATCAGTTCCTCGATAGCGAGCCGCCCCGTCGCGCCCACGCGGTTCTCCACGACCACCTGCGGCGCCCAGACGCCGCGCAGCCGCTCGGCGAGGAGGCGGCAGGTCAGGTCCACCGTGCCGCCGGCGGGGAAGCCCGCCAGGATGCGCGCGGTGCGGTTCACCACCGGCGCCTGGGCGCGCACCAGGGCGGGCGCGGCGAGGAGCGGGGCCGCGAGCAGCGCGCGGCGGGCGAAGGGGTGGGTCATGACGGGCCTCCCTGGGGCGTGGTTTCCCCAGGCTTAGCCGAAACCCTGGACGCCTGGGAATGCTGCGCGCGGCCCCCTCAGGACGCACCGGCCGGCGCCTCGCGCAGCGCGGGGCGCGCCCGGCCGAAGCGCTCGATCATCACCGGCAGCACCACCAGGATGAACAGCGGCAGCAGCAGCGTGCCGCCCACCACCACCACGGCGAGCGGCCGCTGCAGGTCGCTGCCGATGCCGCTCGCCAGGGCCATGGGCAGCAGCCCCACCATGGCGGCCATGCAGGTCATCATCACGGGACGCATCCGATCCGCCCCGGCCTGGTCCAGCGCCGCGCGCCAGGGCAGCCCCTGCGCCAGCAGGCTCCGGACATGCGAGAGCAGGATGATCCCCTCCATGGCCGTGATGCCGAACAGGGCGAGGAAGCCGATGGCGGCCGGCACGCTGAAGTGCAGCCCCATCAGCGCCAGCGCCGCCACCCCGCCGGCGCAGGAGAGCGGCAGCACCGGCATGATCAGCAGCATGTCCCGCACGCTGCCGAACTGGATGTAGAGCAGCACGGCGATGAGCAGCACCGCCGCCGGCACCGTGACCGTGAGGCGCGCCACCGCGTCCTGCAGGTTGCGGAACTCGCCCACCCATTCGAGGCGGTAGCCGGGCGGCAGCGGCACGCGCGCCGCCACGCGCGCCGCCGCCTCCTCCACCGCGCCCTGCTGGTCGCGCCCGCGCACGCTGAACTTCACCGGCACGTAGCGCTGCGCGTCCTCGCGGTAGATGTAGGAGGGGCCGGAGAGCAGGCGGATCGTCGCGACATCGGCGAGCGTGGCGCCGGAGGCCGCGTTCACCGCGATCCGCCCGATCGCCTCCGCGTCCTGGCGGTAGGCGCCGTCCAGGCGGACCATGACGGGGAAGTTGCGGTCGCTGCCCTCCTCGTAGAGGCGCCCAGCCTCTCGCCCGCCGATCGCGGCCTGGATCGTGGCGTTGATGTCGTTGACCGACAGCCCGTAGCGGGCCGCCCGCTGGCGGTCCACGCGGATCGAGAGGGTGGGCTGGCCGAGGGTGCGGAAGGCCGCGAGGTCGGCGACGCCGCGCACCTGCTCGAGCTCGGCGCGGACGCGCTCGGCGAGCTGCGCCAGCACCTCGAGGTCGGGGCCGATGACCTTGAGCGCGTTCGCGCCCTTCACCCCCGAGGCCGCCTCCTGGACGTTGTCGCTGATGTACTGGCTGAAGTTGAAGTCCACGCCCAGGAACTCTTCCCGCAGCCGCCGCTCGATGGCAGCCACCAGCCCGTCCTTGCTGCGGGCGGTGCGCCATTCCTCCATTGGCCGCAGCGGGATGAAGAACTCCGCGTTGAAGAAGCCCGCGCTGTCGGTTCCGTCGTCGGGCCGCCCCTGCTGGGAGGTGACGGTGATCACCTCGGGGAACTCCATCACGGCGCGGCGCATGCGGTTGACAGCGGCGTTCCCTTCCTCGAGCGAGATGGTGGCGGGCAAGTTGGCGCGCATCCAGATGCTGCCCTCCTCAAGCGTGGGCAGGAACTCTCCGCCCAAGCGGGCGAACTGCCCACCTGCGCCCGCCAGAACGAGCAGCGCGAGGCCGAGGGTCGCGCCCGGGCGGCGCAGCGCAGCACGGTGCAAGATGCCATGAGCGCGGGCCAACCAACGGACGAGCGGGGTCTCGCGCTCGCGCGTCTCCGCGCTGAAGAGCAGGGCCGCGAGCGCCGGCGCCACGGTGAAGGTCGCGATGATGGCGCCGATGATGGCGTAGGCGTAGGTCTGCGCCATGGGCCCGAAGATGCGCCCCTCGATTCCGCCCATGGCGAAGAGCGGCAGGAAGGCGGCCACGACGATCAGCGCGGAGAAGAAAATCGGCCCGCCCACCTCGCTGCCGGCGCGCAGGATGGTGGCCTGCAGCGGCGCCAGGCCGCGCGCCGCCCTGGGCGTCGGCCCGCCACGGCGCAAGCCATGGTGCAGGTGGCGATAGATGTTCTCGACCATGATCACGGTGGCGTCCACCAGCAGGCCGAAGTCGAGGCTGCCGAGGCTGAGCAGGTTCGCGCTCTCGCCGCGCAGCAGCATGACCAGCACGGCGAAGAAGAAGGCGAAGGGGATGGTGGCGCCCACCACCAGCGCGCCGCGCAGGTCGCCCAGGAACAGCCACTGGATGAGAACCACCAGCGCCACGCCGAGCAGGATGTTCTTCACCACGTGGTGGGTGGTGAGCATCACCAGCTCCTGCCGGTCGTAGATGGGCACCACGCGCACGCCGGGCGGCAGCACCCCGCCCGCGTTGATGGCCTGCACCTCGCGCTCCACCGCGCGGATCACGGGCAGGGTCTGCTCGCCTCGGCGCATGAGGACGACGCCCATCACCACGTCGTCCTGCTCCTCCTGGCCGGCGATGCCGAGGCGCGGCAGCGCTCCCGTCTCCACCCGCGCCACGTCGCGCAGAAGGATGGGCACGCCCTCGCGCGCGCCGAGCACCACCGCCTCGATGTCCTCGAGCGAGCGGATCAGGCCCACCCCCTGCACCACCGCCGCCTGCGGGCCCACGCTGATGACGCCCGCGCCCACCGTCGCGCCGCCCTGGCCGATGGCGTCCGCCACCTGCGCCACGCTCAGCCCGTAGGCGGTGAGGCGCGGCAGGTCGAGCACCACGTTGAAGGCCTTGCTGGGCCCCCCGTAAGCGGTGACGTCGATCACGCCGGGCACCCGCTTGAAGCGGCGCTGCAGCACCCAGTCTTGCAGCACGCGCAGATCAGCGGGCGAGAAGCCGGGCGGCCCCTCCAGCCGGTAGCGCATGATCTCGCCGATCGGCGACCAGGGGCTGATCTGCGGTTGCACGCCGGGCTGCAGCGCGATCTGCCCCAGCCGGTTCAGCACCTGCTGCAGCGCCTGCTCGTAGCTGAAGGCGTGGCTGAACTGCGCCTGCACCACCGACAGCCCGAACAGCGAGGTGGAGCGGATGCGCTGGAGGCTGGGCATGCCCGCGAGCCCCGTCTCGATCGGCACGGTAATGTAGCGCTCCACCTCCTCCGCGCTCTGGCCGGGGTTTTGGGTGATGACCACGACGGTGGGCGGAACCGGATCGGGATAGGCCTCGATGTTGAGGCGCGCGAATCCGAAAGCCCCCACGCCCAGGAAGGCCAGGAAGAGCAGCAGCACGAGCAGGCGCTGCTGGAGCGAGAAGGCGATGATCTGGCGCATGAGGGAGATCCATACGTTCAGCTTCCGTTCTGCTATGGTTCAGGTTTCGTTCAGCAATCGGCCGCGTGAGCGATCCGTCATGCGCCGCGGGCTCGACCTTCGCCCCCGACGCCGCGAGCATGGCGCGATGGAGTGTGGACGCTGATGCCCAGGGCCGGGATGCACGAAGCGCTGGGCGCGCCGGCGCTGGCGATGGCGGCCACCTTCCTCGCCTTCGGCGCGGCGGTGCAGGCCGCGGGCGTGGGG
>JBKBSR010000124.1:0-8385 GCA_046291055.1 Roseococcus sp. | reverse complement strand
TCCTGGCCCTCGCGGGCGTGCTGGCGGTCGGATAGCGGACACCTGCCGGGACCGGGGGCGCGGAGGTGGCTGGGGAGGGCGCTGCCCTCCCCAGACCCCACCCGCCAAAGGCCATTGGCCTTTGGAAACCATCGGTTGATGGGAAGGGAGAGGGAGGGGCGTCACGGGCGCGCCCGTGGGGCGGGGCACGCCATGCCCCTCCCTCTCCCTTCCCATGAATGGGTTCCGAGGGCCCACCGGCCCTCGGCGGGATGGGGTATCGGGGAAGGGCGGCGCCCTTCCCCGGGCCGCGTCGAGCAACCCCCGCCCGGGCGGTGTGCGTTCTCCGTTCAGCCGCGCGCCGCGTCGGGCCAGAAGCGGACGCCGGGGCGGGCGAGGCCGCCGGCCAGGGCGGCGGGGGCGCCGTCCGCGCGCCAGCAGGCGGCCCCTTCCATCTCGCCCTCCTCGAGGAAGCGGATGGCGCACATGCCGCCCGCCACATGGGGCACCGGGAGGATGTCGTGGCCCAGGGCGGAGAGGGCGGCGCGGGCCGTCTCGTCGAAGCCGGGCTCCAGTTCCACCGGCCCGCCCATGGTCCACAGGCGCGGGGCCTCCACGGCTTCCTGCAGGGACATGCCGTGGTCGAGCAGGTTGATCACCGCCTGGAAGCTGGAGGCGAAGATGCGCAGCCCCCCCGGCAGGCCGAGCGCGGCCAGCGGCCGCCCTTCGCGCCGCAGGATGAGCGGCGACATGGAGGTGGTGACGCGCTTGCCCGGCTCGATGGACTGGGCCCGGCCGGGCGTGGGGTCGAAGAGCGCCATGTAGTTGTTGGGGATCAGCCCGCTCTCGGGCAGCAGGATGCGCGCGCCGAACAGGCTGTTGATGGTGTGGGTGCAGCAGGCGATGCGCCCTTCGGCGTCGGCGACGGTGACGTGGGTGGTGTTGGCGCTCTCGCGGTCGGGCGTGAGGCCGGCGCTCCAGGCGCGCGCGGCGGCGGGGTCGAACAGGGCGCGGCGGGCGGCGGCGTAGTCCTTGCCGATGAGGCGCGCCACCGGCACGGGCAGGAAATCGGGGTCGGCGGTGGCCACGGCGCGGTCGGCGAAGGCCATCTTCAGCGCCTCGGCGATCAGGTGCAGGCTGGCCGGCGTGCCGAAGCCCATGGCGGCGAGGTCGAAGCCCTCCACGAGGTTCAGCATCTGCAGCACATGCACGCCCCCGGCCGAGGGCGGGGGCGGGCCGATCACCTCCACGTCCCGATACAGGCCGCGCACCGGCGCGCGGCGGATCATGCGCGCCGCCGCCAGGTCGTCGGTGGAGAGCATGCCGCCCTTGCGCGCGAGGTCGAAGACGCAGGAGGTGCCGAGATCGCCGCCATGCAGCGCCGCCGCCCCCTCCCGCGCCAGGGCGCGCAGCGTCTCGGCCAGCGCCCCGTTCACCACGCGATGGCCGGGCCGCAGCGGCGCGCCGCCGGGCAGGAAGAGGCGCGCCATGCCCGGATCCCGCGCCAGATCCGCCGCCACCTCGGCTGTGCATTCGGCGAGGTAGGGCGAGGCGGCGAAGCCCCGCTGCGCGAGGCGCAGCGCAGGCTCGGCCACATCGGCGAGGGAGAGGCGCCCGTGCCGGGCCAGCGCCGCCTCCCAGGCCAGCAGGTTCGCGGGAACGCAGACGCTGCGCGCGCCCAGGCTCTGCAGGCGGGGGTCGCGCCCCTCGAACATCTCGGGGCGGGCGGCCATGGGGGCGCAGGCCATGCCGTCCAGCACCTCATGCGCGCCCTCGGGGGTGGCGATGTGCATGAGGCCGCCGCCGAAGGGGCCGACCATCATGGGCTCGACCACGCAGAGGGCCAGCAGCGCGGCCACCGCCGCATCCGCCGCCGTGCCGCCCTCGGCCAGCATGGCGAGGCCGGCGGCGGAGGCGGCGGGGTGGTTGGTCACCACCATGCCGCCGCGACCCCGCGCGGGGGTCTTTTCCGGGGTGAAGAGGGTGCCCGCCCGGGCGCGCCAGCCGCTCATGGCGCGAGCGTCGCGCGCCGCGCGGAGCGTTGCAAGGCGCGTTCCGTCAGAACAGGACGCCCTCGTTCACCCAGCGCCCGGTGTCGAGGATGAAGGACAGCGTCTCGGCGGCGGCGAGCAGCGCCGCGCCATCGGCATAGGGGCCGCCCGTCTCGGCCAGGAAGGCCTCGGCGCCCGCGAGGTGGCTCGGCGCGGCCTCCAGCCGGTCCAGCCACAGGTCGAAGGCGGCGCGGCCGGGCAGGGCGCCGGTGCAGAGCAGGTGGAAGCGCACGGCGAGCATCGCCTCCTCGTCCGGCACCCAGAGGGGGGTGGCGAGCCGCGCCTCGGGCTCCGGCAGAAGGGCGGCGGCGGCGCGGGCGCGGGCGGCCTCGTCGGGGGCGCCGAAGCGGGTGCGGTATTCCTCGCTGGCGAAGATGCGCGCGACCAGTTCCTCGGCCGTGCCGCCGCGGTCGAGGAAGGCGGTCCAGCCGGCCAGCCCCTGCGGGTCCGCGGCGCGGCCGAGCAGGGCCTGGTAGAGCCGCTCCACCTGCCAGGCGGCATCGGCGGTGGTGAGCCCCCAGAACCCGTCGCGGAAGGCGAGTCGCTCGACGCCGTCATACTGGTCCGTGCCGCTTTCGGTGCTGACGCGCTGGAAGCGGAGATCCACCGCCACCTCGCGGCGCAGCTCCGCCCAGGCGGCGGAGTCGAAACCCTCGCCGCCGATCAGCCAGTCCGCGCCGGGGCCGCCCATCAGCCAGTCGTCGCCCGCCCCGCCGAAGAGGCGGTCATCGCCCACGCCGCCGAAGAGCGCGTCCCGCCCGCCGGTGCCATGCGCCTCGCGGCCGGTGAAGGCGAGGATGTCGGCGCGAAGCGCATCGAGCCGGGCGTCGTAGGTCCAGCGGATGCCGGAGGCTTCCTCGGCCTCGGAGAGGAACAGGGCCTGGATGGCCTCGATGTCGTAGTCGAGGAGGCGGGCCGATGTGCCGCCCGCGGCCATCACGGTCAGCGCCGGATCGGCGCCCTCGGCGGCCGGGTCGAGGCCGAGGGCGGCGCCGGTGAGGCGCAGCAGCGCCGCCATGTCCTCGCCGCCGGTCAGGGTGACGGCGCCGCCCTGCACCGAGGCCGCCGCGCCGCGGGTGAAGACGAGGCTGGCCTGGCCGGGGTTCGGGATCTCCACGAACAGCACGCCCGAGGCCTCGTCCCAGGCGGCGAGGGCGGCGCGCAGCGCGGCCGTCTCGGCGGGGGCGAGGGTGGCGTCGAGATGGACGGTGAGGGTGGCGCTGCGGGCCGGCCCCCCGGTCCAGGGGTTCAGGCCGAAGGGGGGCAGCAGGTCACGGGGGGAGAAGGGGAGGGCCGGCATGGCCCGATCCTCTTCACCCTTTCTTCAGATGTCAACCAAAATGAGACATTTTAACGAAAACAAACCTGAAGTTTCGCGGCGCGGGAAGGCCGCCCGCCTCATCCCCCGCGCGCGACGAAGCGTTCCAGCCAGTGGATGGTGTAGTCGCCGCGCTGGAACTCCGGATCCTCCATGATGCGGCGGTGCAGGGGCAGAGTGGTCTCGATGCCGTCCACCACCATCTCCTCCAACGCGCGGCGGGTGCGCGCGATGGCCTGGGCGCGGGTGGGCGCATGCACCACCAGCTTCGCCACCAGGCTGTCGTAGTGCGGCGGCACCGTGTAGCCGGAGTAGAGCGCGCTATCCACGCGCACGCCCAGGCCCCCCGGCGCGTGATAGGTGGTCACCCGCCCCGGCGAGGGCGCGAAGGTCTCGGGGTTCTCGGCGGTGATGCGGCACTCGATGGCGTGGCCCGAGAAGCGCACATCCTCCTGCCCGTAGCCCAGGCGCTCGCCCGCGGCGATGCGGATCTGCTCGCGCACCAGGTCGATGCCGCAGACCATCTCCGTCACCGGATGCTCCACCTGCAGGCGGGTGTTCATCTCGATGAAGGCGAACTGCCCGTCCTGCCAGAGGAATTCCAGCGTGCCCGCGTTGCGGTAGCCGAGCTGGCGCAGCGCGCGCGTCACCTGCGCGCCCAGCGCGTCGCGCGCCGCGGCGTCCAGCACCGGGGAACCCGCCTCCTCCACCAGCTTCTGGTGGCGGCGCTGCAGCGAGCAGTCGCGTTCGCCGAAATGCACCACGTTGCCGTGGGTGTCGGCCAGGATCTGCAGCTCGATGTGGCGCGGGCGGTCGAGATACTTCTCCATGTACACGCTGTCGTCGCCGAAGGCGGCCTTGGCCTCGGTGCGGGCGAGGCGCCAGGCCTCCTCCAGCCCCGCCTCGTCATGCGCCACCTTCATGCCGCGCCCGCCGCCGCCCGCGGCCGCCTTGATCAGCACGGGATACTTGATCTCCGCCGCCACCGCGCGCGCCTCCTCAAGGGAGTCGAGCGCGCCCCGCGAGCCCGGGACGAGCGGCACGCCCAGGCGGCGCATGGTCTCCTTGGCGGTGATCTTGTCGCCCATCATGCGGATGTGCTCCGCCGTGGGGCCGATGAAGGTGAGGCCGTGCGCCTCCACCATCTCGGCGAACTTCGCGTTCTCCGAGAGGAAGCCGTAGCCCGGATGGATCGCGTCCGCCTGGGTGATGGTGGCGGCCGAGAGGATAGCGGCCACGTTGAGATAGCTCTCGCGCGCCGGCGGCGGGCCGATGCACACGCTCTCGTCGGCGAGGCGCACATGCATGGCCGAGGCGTCGGCCGTGCTGTGCACCGCCACGGTGCGGATGCCCATCTCCTGGCAGGCGCGATGCACGCGCAGGGCGATCTCGCCGCGATTGGCGATGAGGACTTTCTTCATGCGCTCAGTCGCCGCGCGGCGCCCCCGGCGCCTTGGCTCCGCCGCGCCACGGGCGCGCCCGGCGCGGCGGTGCGGTGGGCGGCGCCGGCCGCGCTGCGGCCGGACACTCGGAAGGGAGCGATCATTCCCGCCATGTGGCCCAGGCGCGCCGCTATTCCACGATCACCAGCGGCTCGCCGTATTCCACGGGCATGCCGCTCTCGACGAAGATGCGCGTCACCGTGCCCGCCTTCGCCGCCTTGATCTGGTTGAAGGTTTTCATCGCCTCGATGAGCAGCAGGGTCTGCCCCGCCGCGACGCGGCTGCCCACCGTGACGAAGGGCGGCGCGCCGGGCTCGGGCGAGAGATAGGCCACGCCGACCATGGGCGAGGTGACGAGGCCCGGATGGTTCGCGTCCACCGCATCGGCGGCGGCCGGGGCCGGCGCCGGGGCAGGCGTGGCGGCCGGGGCCGGGGCGGCCGGCGCGAGGGCCGGCGTCGGCGCGACCGGCATCGGCAAGGCCGGCGCCGCGTAGTAGTTGGGCATCACCGGCGCGGGCGGCGGCGGCGGGATCACGCGCGCGACGCGGATCTTCGCGTCCTTCTCGGAGAGCTCGATCTCCGTCAGATCCGTCTCGCGCAGGATTTCCGCGAGGCGGCGGATCGCCTCGGGGTCGAACTGGATGGCGCTGGTCATGCGTCCTCGTCCTCCGCCGCCCCGATCAGCCCGGCCATGGCCTGCAGCGCCAGCGCGTAGCCGGCCACGCCCAGCCCGCAGATCACCCCCGTCGCCGCCTTGGAGACGAGGCTGTGCTGCCGGAATTCCTCGCGGCGATGGATGTTGGTGATGTGCACCTCGATCACCGGCAGCCCGACGGCGAGAAGCGCGTCGAGCACCGCGACCGAGCTCGTGGTGTAGCCCGCGGGGTTGATCACGATCCCCGCCGCGCGCCCGGCGCATTCCTGGATCCAGGTGACCAGCTCGCCCTCCGAGTTGGTCTGGCGGAAATCGATGGCGAGCCCGAGCTCCTCGGCCGTCTCGGCGCAGAGCGCCTCCACGTCGTCCAGCGTCGCGGTGCCGTATTTCTCCGGCTCGCGCGTGCCGAGCATGTTGAGGTTGGGGCCGTTCAGCACGGCGATCAGGTTCATGGGCGCAGCCGAGATGAGGGGCCGGGCCGGGGCGCGGCCCGCCGCGGGGACGGCAGGCGGTAGCACCGCCCCGCCCGCCCCGCAACCCGCGCCTGCGCCCGCCCCGCTTGCCGAGCGCGGCCGCCCGGGCCATCTGATCGGCATGACCGCGGGCATCGGCATCCGGCTGAACGGCGAGGAGCGGCGCGTGGCGGCGGCGACCGTGGCCGCGCTGCTGGCCGAGCTCGGCCTGCCGGCGCAGAAGGTGGCCGTGGAGCGCAACCTCGAGATCGTCCCGCGCTCCCTCTACGCCGAGACTCGGCTCAGGCCGGGCGACGCCATCGAGATCGTGCATTTCATCGGGGGCGGCTGAGCCATGGATTCCATCACCGAGGCGGATGGCTGGACGGTCGCCGGGCGCAGATTCCGCTCGCGCCTGATCGTCGGCACCGGGCGCTACAAGTCGCTCGAGGAGACGGCGGCCGCCATCGAGGCGAGCGGCGCCGAGATCGTCACCGTCGCGGTGCGGCGGGTGAACCTCAGCGACCCGAAGGCGCCCATGCTGCAGGATTTCGTGCCGCCCACGCGCTACACCTACCTGCCCAACACCGCCGGCTGCCACACCGCGCAGGAGGCGGTGCGCACGCTCAGGCTCGCGCGCGAGGCGGGGGGCTGGAACCTGGTGAAGCTCGAGGTGCTGGGGCCCCCGCCCTTCCTCTACCCCGACATGGCCGCCACCTTCGAGGCCGCCGCCGCGCTCATCGCCGACGGCTTCGAGGTGATGGTCTATTGCGCCGACGACCCGGTGGCCGCGAAGCGGCTGGAGGAGATGGGCTGCGTGGCCATCATGCCGCTCGGCGCGCCCATCGGCTCGGGCATGGGGGTGGTGAACCCCTTCCTGATCCGCGCCATCAAGCAGCAGGCCAAGGTGCCCGTGCTGGTGGACGCGGGCATCGGCACGGCGAGCGACGCCGCCTTCGCCATGGAGCTGGGCTGCGACGCGGTGCTGCTCAACAGCGCCATCGCCCATGCCTCCGACCCCGTGCGCATGGCCCGCGCCATGAAGCACGCCGTGATCGCGGGGCGCGAGGCCTTCCTGGCCGGGCGCATGCCGCGCGCCTACCGCGCCGACGCCTCGAGCCCGATGGAGGGGCGCATCGCGCCCTGAGGCTGCTAGGCTCGGGCCCCGCGCAGCCCCCGGAGGCCCCCCATGCCCGACAGCCCCCTCGTCATCCTCCCGCCCGAGGGCGGGCGGGAATACTGGCAGCCCGTGCCGGCCAACGGCTTCGTGCGCGTGCTGCTCTCCTCGGCCGGGATCGGCAGCGAGGCCCCCTTCGCCATGGGCACCCAGACCGTGGACCCCGGCTGCTTCGTGCGCGAGCACGTCCATCCCGCGCATGAGGAGGTGATCTTCGTGCTGGAGGGCGAGGGCGCCGCGCTGATCGAGGGGCGGGAGCACCCGATGGCCAAGGGAAGCTGCTTCTTCCTGGGCAAGGGGTGGCCGCACCGCTTCCAGGCGGCGGAGACGGGGCCGCTCACCTTCCTCTGGCTGATCCTGCCCGGCGGGCTCGAGACCTTCTTCGCCCGCATCGGCCGCGAGAAGCATCCGGGCGATGCCAAGCCCGCGCCCTTCCCGCGCCCCGCCGATGTGCTGAAGATCGAGGCGGAGACGGTGTTCGGCGTGCTGCCGCCGCGCTAGCCGCCCAGCAGCGCCCGGCCCGGGATCGCCTCGATCAGGCTGCGCGTGTAGGGATGCGCCGGCGCGGCGAAGACCTCGCCGATGCGCCCCGCCTCCACCACCTGGCCGTCGCGCATCACCGCCACCTCGTCGCAGAGCTGGGCGGCCACGCGCAGATCGTGCGTGATGAACAGGATGGACAGGCCGAGCCTGGCCTGGAGATCGCGCAGCAGCGCCAGCACCTGCGCCTGCACGCTGACGTCGAGCGCCGAGACCGGCTCGTCCGCCACCAGCACCTGCGGCTGCAGGGCGAGGGCGCGGGCGATTCCGATGCGCTGGCGCTGCCCGCCCGAGAACTCGTGCGGGAAGCGCGTCACCGCCGCCGGATCGAGCCCCACCAGCGCGAAGAGGCGGCGCGCCTCCTCCAGCGCCTTGCCGGGCGGCATGCCGGCGGCGATGGGCCCCTGCGCCACCTGCGCCCCCGCGCGGCGGCGCGGGTTGAGCGAGGCGTAGGGATCCTGGAACACCATCTGCACGAGCCGCGCCGCCTCGCGCCGCCGCCGCGGCAGCGGCGCGCCGCCGATCACGATCTCCCCGCCATCCGCGCCGAGCAGCCCGACCACGCAGCGCGCCAGCGTGGACTTGCCCGAACCGCTCTCGCCCACCACTGCGAGAGTCGCGCCGCGCCGCAGCGTCAGCGACACATCGGCCAGCGCGCGCACCGGCCTGCGCCGCCGGAACAGGCCGCGCGTGGCGTAGGTCTTGGACAGGCCGCGCACCTCCAGCACCGCATCGGGCGAGAGGGGGCGCGGCGCGGGGGCCGCCACCCCC
>JBKBSR010000123.1:0-8411 GCA_046291055.1 Roseococcus sp. | reverse complement strand
ATGAAGCACGAGAAGATGACGCTGCGCGACGGCCGGGCCGAGCAGCGCAACTTCGACAGCTACCGCATCGCGCGCATGGCCGAGGCGCCGGTGGTGGAGACGCACATCATCCGCTCCGGCCAGCCGCTGGGCGGGGTGGGGGAGCCGGGCGTGCCGCCGCTGGCGCCCGCCGTGTGCAACGCCATCTTCGCCGCCACCGGAAAGCGCATCCGCCAGTTGCCGCTGGCGGGGCAGGATTTGACGCGGGCCTGAGCTTCAGACGAAATCCGGCCGCGGGAGGCGCATGTAGGCCTCCCGCAGCGCCTCCGACCAGCCGTCGCGGATGCTGCGGTAGTAGGAATCCTCCTCGGTGATGCGCCGGCGCACGCACAGGCGCAGCGCGTCGCGCGGGATCACCGCGAGGTCGAGCGGCAGCCCGACCGAGAGGTTGGATCGGATGGTGCTGTCCATGCTGATCAGCGTCAGCGCCACCCCCTCCACCAGCGAGGTGCGCGGCGTCAGCACGCGGTCCAGGATGGGCTTGCCGTATTTGTGCTCGCCGATCTGCAGGAAGGGCGTGTCCTCGGTCGCCTCGATGAAGTTGCCCGCGCTGTAGATCAGGAACAGCCGGGGCGCGCCGCCCGCGATCTGCCCGCCGAGCAGGAAGGAGCAGTCGAAGGCGAGGCCCTGCTGCGCCAGCGCCGCCGCGTCGCGCCGGTGCACCTCGCGCACCGCCGCGCCGACGAGCTGGGCGGCGGAGAACATGTCGTGCACGTCGGTCAGGCGAAGCTGCGCCCCCTCCATCCAGACGCCCTGCTGCAGCAGGTTCCACACGGTCTGCGTCACCGCGAGGTTGCCTGCCGTCATCAGCGCGAGCGCGCGCTCGCCCGGCGCCTCCACCGCATGCATCTTCGAGAAGGTGGAGATGTTGTCGAGCCCCGCATTGGTGCGGGTGTCGGAGAGCATCACCAGCCCCGCCTCCACCAGGAGGCCGACGCAGTAGGTCATGCGCGCGCTCCCTCGCTCAGGCGCGGATGTAGAAGGCCTCGATCTCGCTGCCGAGACGCGCCGTGCGGCCGATCATCTCGGTCAGGAACTCGTGCAGCCCGCCCTCCAGGATGTCGCCGATGCGCCCGTAGGCGAGGCGCGCGTGCAGCTCCCCGGCCAGGCGGTGGCATTCGCCCCGCCGCCCGCCCTGGCCGGCGGCGATGCGCTCCAGCACCTCGAGCACGCGGCCGTAGCAGGCGACGAGGCTGCGCGGCAGCTCCGGCCGCAGGATCAGAAGCTCGGCGATCTTCGCGGCCTCCAGCCGGTCCCGATACACCCAGTGATAGGCGCGCAGCGCCGAGACGGATTGCAGGATGGCCTGCCACTGCCCGTATTCCACCGCGCCCTGCTTCGCGGGCCCCAGCAGGTCGTGCTTCACGTCGAGCAGCCGGGCGGTGTTGTCCGCGCGCTCCAGCGCGGTGCCGAGCTGCACGAACAGCCAGGGCTCGCCGCGCAGCATGGTGTCCTGCGCGGCGCCGTTGAAGAGCAGCACGCGCTCGCGCACCCATTCCAGGAATCCGGGCAGGCGCTCGCCCTGGAACTCGGCCATCCGGATCTGGTTCCAGCTGTCGTTCAGCGCGCCCCACATGTCCACGGTCAGCGCCGTGCGCACCGTGCGCGCGTTGTGCCGGGCGGCGGCGAAGCAGGGGATGATGCCCGAGAGGTTGTCCGGGTCGCGCACCAGGAAGTCCACCACGGCCTCCTGCGTCGTCTCGGCGTGCTTCGCATCGAAGCCGGGCGCGCAGCCGCTCGCCACCAGCAGCGAGCGCCAGGCGTCCAGCTCCGCGCCCAGCTCGGAGGAGAGGCTCGCCATGCGCAGCGTCACCGAGAGCCCGCGCGCGACATTGGCCGCGCGCTCGGTGTAGCGGCCGAGCCAGAACAGGCAGTCGGCGGTGCGGCTCAGCACGGCGCGCCCCCCTCCGCGGGGTCGCTCTCCAGCACCCAGGTGTCCTTGGTGCCGCCGCCCTGGGACGAGTTCACGACGAGCGAGCCCTCGCGCAGCGCCACGCGCGTCAGCCCGCCGGGGACGATGCGCACCTCGTCCTTCGTGCTCAGCACGAAGGGGCGCAGGTCCACATGGCGCGGGGCGATGCCGTTCGCGCACAGGGTCGGCACGGTGGAGAGCGCCAGCGTGGGCTGGGCGATGTAGTCGGCCGGGCGGGCGCGGATGCGCGCGGCGAATTCGGCCCGCTCGGCCGCCGTGGCGTGCGGGCCGATCATCATGCCGTAGCCGCCCGAGCCCTGGGCGAGCTTCACCACCAGCTCGTCCAGGTGGTCGAGCACATAGGCGCGGTCCTCCTCGCGCTCGCAGAGATAGGTCGGCACATTGGCGAGCTTCGGCTCCTCGCCGAGGTAGAAGCGGATCATCTCGGGCACGTAGGGATAGACCGCCTTGTCGTCGGCGATGCCGCAGCCCGGGGCGTTGCACAGCGCGACGTTGCCGGCGCGGTAGGCGGCCATCAGCCCCGGCACCCCCAGCAATGAATCGGGGCGGAAGGCGAGCGGGTCGAGGAAGTCGTCGTCGATGCGGCGGTAGATCACGTCCACGCGGCGGGGGCCGGCAGTGGTGCGCATGAACACCACCTCGTTCTCCACGAAGAGGTCCGCGCCCTCCACCACCTCCACGCCCATCTCGTCGGCCAGGAAGCAGTGCTCGTAATAGGCGCTGTTGAAGCTGCCGGGGGTGAGCACCACCACCGTCGGGTCGGGCCCCGCGCGCCCGGGGGCGGCGGCCTTGAGCGTGGCGAGCAGATCCTCGGGGTAGCGGTTCACCGGCAGCAGCCGGTGCCGCGCCACAAGCTTCGGGAAGAGGCGCAGCATCGCCTCGCGGTTCTCGAGCATGTAGGAGACGCCGGAGGGCGTGCGCGCATTGTCCTCCAGCACGTAGAACTCGTCGGGGCCGGTGCGGACCAGATCGATGCCCGCGACGTGGGTGTAGACGCCGCCGGGCGGCGGGAAGCCCAGCATCTCCCGCCGGAACAGCTCGTTGCCGGTGACGAGCCGGGCGGGGATGCGCCCGGCCTTCAGCATCTCCTGCGGGCCGTAGCAGTCGGCGAGGAAGGCGTTGAGCGCGCGCACCCGCTGCGCGAGGCCGGCGCTCAGGCGCTCCCACTCGCCGCGGCCGAGGATGCGCGGGATGATGTCGAAGGGGATCAGCCGCTCCGGATCCCCGCCCTCGCCATAGACGGCGAAGGTGATGCCGATGCGGCGGAACAGCAGCTCCGCCTCGGCGCGCTTGGCTTCCAGCTCCTGCGGGGAGGTGCGGGCGAGCCAGGCGGCGACCTCCGCATAGGCGCCGCGCACCGGCCCATCCGGCCCTTCCCGCATCTCGTCGAAGGCGCGCACCATTCCCCCAACCCCGTTCCTGTTCCCGAATTGACCAAGGCCTTGCGCGCGGCGCAAGCCAGCCCGGCGGAAAAAGCCGGGCGGCGCTTGGCCTCTGCCCGGATGCGCGCCAGCCTGCGCCCGTGCGCAGGTCAGCCGGGGGGATGGGTCCATGGAGATGACGGGAGCGGAGGCGGTGATCCGCGCCTTCACGGCGGCGGGCATGCCCGCGCTCTTCGGCGTGCCGGGCGGCGGGTCGAGCCTCGACCTGATCGCGGCGGCGAGGCGCGCCGGGCTGCCCTTCCTGCTGGCGCGCACCGAGACGGGCGCGGGCATCATGGCCTCGGCGCTCGCCGAACTCACGCGGCGGCCCGTGGGGCTGCTCACCACGCGCGGCCCCGGGGTCTCCGCGGCTGCGAACGGCGTGGCCAACGCGGCGCTGGAGCGCGCGCCGGTGGTGATGCTGGCCGACGGCTTCGGCGCGAGGGAGGCGGGCTTCGCCACCCACCAGCGGTTCGACCAGGCGGCCATGCTCGCCCCCGTCACGCGCGCCCGGCTGATCGCGGGGCCCACGCCGCCGGGGCGGGCGGCGGCGGCGGCCCTCGCGGCCGCGCTCGGCGCGCCGCCCGGCCCGGCCTATCTCGAGCTCTCGGGCGAGGCGGCGCGCGCGCCTTCCGAGGCCCCTCCCCCCTTCCAGCCGCCGCCCCTGCCCGCCATCGGCGCCGAGGCCATCGCGGCGGCGCGGGCGCTGATCGCGGGCGCCGCCCGGCCGGTGGTGATCGCCGGCCTCGAGACCACCGCCCCCGCGCGCGCCGCGGCGCTGCGCCGCCTGGTGGAGGCGCTGGGCTGCCCCGCCCTCGTCACCTACAAGGCCAAGGGCGTGATCCCGGACGCGCACCCGCTCTTCGGCGGCGTCTTCACCGGAGGCGCGGCCGAGGCGCCGCTGCTGCGCGAGGCCGACCTGATCCTGCTGGCCGGCGCCGATCCGGTGGAGTTCATCCCGCAGCCCTGGCGCTACGCCGCCCCCGTCCTCGAACTCGCCGAGGCCGTGCCGGAGCGCCGCTACGCCCTGCCCGCGCTCGCGCTCACCGGCGCCTGGGAGGCGGCGGCGCAGGCGCTGGCCGAGGCCGCGCCGCCCCGCCCCTGGCCCGAGGGGCGGCTCGCGGCGCTGCGCGACGCCTGGGCCGCGGCGCTGCGGACCTCCGCGCGCGGCAACCGCGGCATGGCGCCCACGGAGATCGTGACCGAGGCGCAGGCGGCGCTTCGGGAACTCGGCGCCGATCCGCGCCTCGCGGTGGACGCGGGCGCGCACATGTTCGCCTGCACCAGCTTCTGGCGCTGCGCCCGGCCGGGCGATCTGCTGATCTCCAACGGGCTCGCCACCATGGGCTATGCGCTGCCCGCGGCCATCGCCGCCGCCTGGCACGACCCCGGGCGCGGCGCGCTGGCGATGACGGGCGATGGCGGGCTGCTGATGTGCCTGGGCGAACTCGCCACCGCCGCCGCACTCGGGCTCGACCTCACGGTGATCGTGTTCAACGACGCGGCGCTGTCGCTCATCGAGATCAAGAAGGGCGCGCGCGACCTCCCGCCGGGCGCGCTGGACTGGCCGGAGGCGGATTTCGCCGGGGTGATGCGCGCGCTCGGCGGCGCGGCCTGGCGGGTGCAGGACGCGGCGGGGCTGCGCGCGGCCCTCGCCCAGTCGCGCGCGCAGCGGGGCCCCAGGCTGATCGACGTGCGCACGGACCCCTCGGGCTATCCCGCGCAGATCGAGGCGCTGCGCGGCTGATCGGGCCGATCAGGTGGCGAGCGACCACCACATCCGCGCCACCGTGAGCGCGAGGAAGCCCGCGAACAGCCGCTTGAGCAGCAGCGGCGGGATGGAGTGGGCGAGGTTCACCCCCCAGGGCGTCGCGATCAGGCTGGCCGGCACGATCAGCGCCACGCCCAGCAGGTTCACATAGCCCAGCGAGAGCGGCGGCAGCGCCGGGTCGCCCCAGCCGCCATAGACGAAACCGAGGGTGGCGGGGATGGAGATGATCACCCCGAAGGCGCTCGCCGTCGCCACCGCCGAGCGGATGGGCGCGCCGAACATGGAGAGGATGGGCACCCCCACCGTGCCGCCGCCGATCCCCATCATGGCGCTGATGCCGCCGATGAAGCCGCCGATGCCATGGCGCGCCGCGCCGGTGGGGAAACTGTCGCTCAGCCGCCAGTCCACCCCGGTGAAGGCCATGTTCGCCGCCACCAGCATGGCGATGGCCGCGAACACCGCGGTGTGCACGCCGCCCTGCACATGCACCCCGAGCAGCGTGCCCCCGAGCACGCCGAGCGCGATCGAGGGCGCGAGCGAGCGCAGCAGCGCCACGTCCATGGTGCCCTTGGCGAAGTGCTTGCGCGCCGAGACGAGGGAGGTGGGGATGATGGTGGCGAGCGAGGTGCCCACCGCGAGCTTCATCTGCACGGCCTCGGGGATGCCGAAGAGGGGGAAGACGGTGAACAGCACGGGCACGATCACGATGCCCCCGCCCACGCCCAGCAGCCCCGCGAGGAGCCCCGAGAACAGCCCCGTGGCCCCCATCGCGAGAGCGAGGGCCAACAGCCACAGCACATCTGCCATCGAAAACATCCCGGCGCAGCAATGACGAATGGGGCGGCCCTACACGCCCCGCCCCGCCCCGTCACCCGCAGGGGGTGCATCGCGGCCCTGCGCGGGGCGGCGGAACCGCCTGGAATCCGGGCGTTCCGCCCCCGCCCTGCCCGCCCCTTCGCCAAGGCGGCCGCGCACCCCCACGCCCCGGGCCGGTGGACCGCGGCGCAACCCCGTGTATAGCGTCCCGCGCGCCGGGGATCGGGGGTTGGAATGGCTCAGGGGCTCAAGGGACGGGGGATGCGCGAGCGGGTGCTGCGCCTGTTCGGCTGCGGCGACCTCTATGACCGGCTGCACGCGCAGGCGGCCGCGCTCGCCGCTTCGGGCCGCGCGCCGCTCGCGCCCGGGCAGCAGGAGATCGTGATCGACTATCCGGTCGCGCCCCGGGTGCGCCATGGCTGGGGCCGGCCCTCCGAGCCCGTGCTGCGCGCGCGCATGGAGGCCGAATCGGACCGCTACCGCGCCCAGCTCGAGGCCTTCCTGCCCTTCGCCGAAGCCATGGCGCGCATCACCGCCGGGCGCGAGGCGCCGGGCGAGCCGCATTGGGTGCAGGAATGGTTCCCGGCGATGGACGCCATCGCGCTCTACGGCATGGTCGCCTCGCGCCGGCCGCGGCGCTATGTCGAGATCGGCTCGGGCAACTCCACCCTCTTCGCCAGCCGCGCCATCCGCGACCACGGGCTCTCCACCCGCATCACCTCCATAGACCCCGCCCCGCGCGCCGATGTGGACCAGCGCTGCGACGAGGTGATCCGCACCACGCTGGAGGAGGCGCCCGCCTCGGTCTTCGACGATGTGGGCGCGGGCGACCTCGTCTTCTTCGACGGCAGCCACCGCGCCTTCCAGAACAGCGACGTGACGGTGTTCTTCACCGAAATCCTGCCGCGGCTGCCCGCGGGCACGCTGGTCGGCGTGCACGACATCTTCCTGCCCGACGACTACCCCGAGGCCTGGCTCGGCCGCTGGTACAACGAGCAGTATCTGCTCGCCTGCTGGCTGCATGGGGGCGCGCGGCTCAGGATCGAGCTGCCGGTGCACTTCGCCTCGCATCAACCCGCGCTGCGCGGCGTGCTCGCGCCCTTCTGGGCGCTGCCGGCGCTGCGCGAGGCCTCCATCCCCGGCGGGGCCTTCTGGTTCAGCCTGACCTGAACGGGCGATGTCCGAAGCCCCCGCCATCCGTGTGGCGCATCTGAGCAAGGCCTACGCGCTCTATCCCACGCCGCAGCACCGGCTGCGCCAGCTCCTGCAGCCGCCGGCGGCGCGGCTGCTGCGGCGCCTGGGCCTGCCGGCGCGGGAGCGGCGCTACTACAGCGAGCACTGGGCGCTGCGCGATCTCTCCTTCGAGGTGCCGCGCGGCGAGACGCTGGCCGTGATCGGCCGCAACGGCGCGGGGAAATCCACGCTGCTGCAGCTTCTGTGCGGCACCCTCACCCCCACGGCGGGCGAGCTGCGGGTCAGCGGGCGGGTGGCGGCGCTGCTCGAGCTCGGCTCGGGCTTCAACCCCGAATACACGGGGCGCGAGAACGCGCTGATGAACGCCGCCGTGCTCGGCCTGCCGCGCGAGGAGGCGGCGCGCCGCCTGCCGGACATCCTGGCCTTCGCCGACATCGGCGCCTTCGTGGACCAGCCGGTGAAGGCCTATTCCTCGGGCATGGCCATGCGCCTCGCCTTCGCCGTCATCGCCCATGTGGACGCCGATGTGCTGATCGTGGACGAGGCGCTGGCGGTGGGCGACGCCTATTTCCAGCAGAAATGCCTGCGCTGGCTGCGCGACTTCCAGGCGCGCGGCACCGTGCTGTTCTGCGGGCACGACATGGGCGCGGTGCTGGGGCTGTGCCAGCGCGCGCTGTGGCTCGACCAGGGGCGGATGCGCCGCCTCGGCCCCGCGAAGGAGGTGGTGGAGGCCTATCTCGCCGCCACATCGGCCGAGGCGATGGGCCTCGCCCCGCCCGGCGCGCCGGACGGCCCCGCCCCCGGCTCCGCGCCCGCCGCCGAGGCCCCGGGCTGGCAGCCCGTCGCCGCGGGGCAGGAGTTCGGCTCGGGCGATGCGCGGATCACCCACTTGCGCCTCCTCGACGCCGCGGGATACAGCCCCGGCGTCTGGCGGGGCGGCGAGGAGGCGGTCCTCGAGATGCGCATCGCGCCGCGGCGGGAGGTGGCCTTCCCCATCGCCGGCCTCACCCTGAAGGACCGGCTGGGCCAGCCGGTCTTCGGCACGAACACCGGGGTTCGGCTGCATGGCGAGCGGCTGGCGCCGGGGCGCGAGGCGCTGCTGCGCCTCGGCTTCCGCCTGCCCGAGCTGGCCTCCGGCCGCTATGTGGCGAGCGTGGCCTTCGCCTCCGGCAGCCCGGCGCAGCACGTCCAGCACCACTGGGCGGACGACGCGCTGGAGCTGACGGTGGCCAACCCC
>JBKBSR010000489.1:0-1749 GCA_046291055.1 Roseococcus sp. | reverse complement strand
TTCCGCCCGCGCGCCGGGGATGCGCGCGGCCTCGCGCTCGGCGAGGTCGCGGCGGAAATAGCGGCCCGCCTCCAGCCGGATCCGGCCCGGGGCGGGGGCGCCCTGCTCCACCGTCTCGGGCAGGCGCTCGGGCGGGGGGATCAAGGCGCGTTCGGCCGGCGCGGCGTCGGAGGGCGAGCCGGCCTCGCGCCGGGCCGATTCGGCGCGGGGCGCGGCGGCGCGCGCGCCCTCGGGCGGAGCGAGGCTCTCGCGCGTCACCGCCTCCACCGGCGCGGCGGCGACGGGCAGGGCGGCGGCCTGCCCCGGCAGCCCCGCGATGGCGGCGCGCGAGGCCGGCCCGTCCAGCACCACCCGCGCCTGGAAGGGGCCGGCCGCGCCCAGCAGCAGGGCGGCGCGCGGGCTCACCGCGATCAGCCGCGCCGGGTTCTCGGGGCCGCGGTCGTTCACGCGCAGCCGCAGGCTGCGCCCCGTCTCGAGGTTGGTGACGGTGACGATGGCCGGAAGCTGCAGGGTGCGGTGGGCGGCGAACATCCCCTCCTCCCGCCGCTCGCCATTGGCGGTGAGGCCGGGGCGCGGGGGCTGGATGGCGGCGATGCCGCGCTCGTCCAGCGCGAACTCCTCGCGCGGATAGGCCCAGAGGCCACCCGCGCGGTAGGGCTCGCCCAGATGGTAGCGCGGGCTGGGCGCGGGGCCGGATTCGCAGGCGGCGGCCAGCGCCGCCAGGCCGAGCAGCCAGGGCCGCCGCATCACGCCACCCGGTCGGAGAGCAGCCCCACCACCGTCGCGTAGAAGTTGGAGGGGTTGTAGCGGCGGATGGCGAGGAAGTTCTGCCCCACCAGGAAGGCCTGGTCGTCGCCGCGCGCGAGGCCGGGGATCACCACCGCCCATTCGTTCTCGAGCGGCGGCAGCGCCGCGCCGGAGGCCCGCCGCACCCCCATGCGCGCCCACTCGCGCGGCGGGCGCATGTTCTGGTGGCCCGAGAGCGCGGTGTCGAAGCCCGGTGGCAGCGCCACCTCGAAGCCCCAGGCCTCGCCCTCGCGCCAGCCGCTGCGCGCGAGGTAGTTGGCGATGGAGGCCAGCGCGTCGGGCCGGCTGTCCCAGATGTCGCGCCGGCCATCGCCGTCGAAATCCACGGCCAGGCGCTCGAAGCTCGTCGGCATGAACTGGGGGTGGCCCATGGCGCCGGCATGGCTGCCGCGCATGCGCTCGAAGCCGATATGCCCGGCGTCCAGGATGCGCAGCGCGGCCAGCAGCTCGGCGCGGAAGAAGGCGGCTCGCCGGCCCTCCCAGGCCAGGGTGGCCAGCGCCTCGATCACGTTGAAGTTCCCGGTGAAGCCGCCATAGCTCGTCTCCAGCCCCCAGATCGCCACGATCACCCGGGGGCTGACGCGGAAGCGCCGCTCAATGGCCTCCAGCGTGGCGCGGTTCTCGGCGAAGGCGCGCCGGCCGTTCTCGATGCGCGTCTGGGACAGGCGCGCGTCGCGGTATTGCGGCCAGGTCTGGGTGAACTCGGCCTGGCGGCGGTCGAGCTCGAGCACGCGCTCGTTGGGGCGCAGGCCCTGGAAGGCGCGGTTCAGCGTCGCCTGGCTCACCCCCGCGCGGCGCGCCTCCTGGCGCACGCCGTCGAGGAAGGCCTGGAAGCTCTGCTGCGCGCGGGCGGGGGTGGCCGGCGGCGACGCCGCCACCGCCACGCCCGCGAGCCCGCTGCCGAGGCGACGGCGCGTGATCATGCCCTGTTCGTGCCATGCC
>JBKBSR010000488.1:0-1754 GCA_046291055.1 Roseococcus sp. | reverse complement strand
TCCTTCCCTCCTCGCCCCCCCCCCTCTCTCTGCCGCCTCCCCCCTCCCCCCCGCGCCTGGCTTCGCCGGATGCACGGCGGCGCCCGTTCGGGCGCAGGTCACGATCCATGGGAACCGGCATGAGGCTGCGCCGCGCCGGAGCCGGGGATGCGGCCGCGCTGGCGGCGCTGCACGCCACCGCCTTCCCCCCCGGCGAGGCCTGGCCGGAGGCGACGATGCGCAGCCTGCTCGGCCTGCCCGGCGTCACCGCCCTTCTGGCCGAGGGCGAGGGGCTGCTGCTGCTGCGCCAGGCGGCCGACGAGGCGGAGGTGCTCACCCTCGCCGTGCGGCCCGAGGCGCGGCGGCAGGGCGTGGCCCGCGCGCTGCTGGAGACGGGGATGCTGCTGCTCGCCGCGGCCGGGGCGCGGCGGCTGCTGCTGGAGGTGGCGGCCGAGAACGCGCCGGCCATCGCGCTCTATGCCGCGCTGGGCTTCGCCCGGGCGGGCGAGCGGCGGGACTATTACGCGCCGGGCCGCCACGCCTGGCTGCTGGCGCGCGCGCTGGAGGACGACGCATGACCCAGACCCGCGAGGAGAACTACGCCGGCGTCTTCGACGGCAGGGTGGGCTTCGGCCGGCGGCCGGCGCTGATCCTGGTGGATTTCGTGAACGCCTATGTGACGCCCGGCGCGCCCCTCTACGCCGAGGGCGTGGTGCGCGCCGTGGCCGCGAGCGTGCCGCTGCTCGCCGCCGCGCGGGAGGCGGGCATCCCCGTGGTGTTCACCAAGGTGCTCTACCACCCGGGCGGGCTGGATGGCGGGCTGTTCCTGCGCAAGGTGCCCGCGCTGCGCGCCCTGGTGCCCGGCGCGCCGCTCGCCGAGATCGTGGAGGCGCTGCGCCCCCTGCCCGAGGAGGTGGTGATCGCCAAGCAATACCCTTCGCCCTTCTTCGCCACGCCGCTCGCGCCCATGCTGACGGCGCTGGGGGTGGACACGGTGATCCTGGCGGGCTGCTCGACCTCGGGCTGCATCCGCGCGGGGGCGGTGGACGGGCTGCAGCACGGCTTCCGCGTCATCGTGCCGCGCGAATGCGTGGGCGACCGGCACGACGCCCCGCACGAGGCCAACCTGTTCGACATCCAGGCCAAATACGGCGATGTGCTGCCCCGCGCGGAGGTGATCGCGCGGCTGCGCGGCGGCTAGCGCAACTCCTCCTCCGGCCCCACGCCGAAGATGTCGGCGCGTCGGAGGTAGCCCCGGCGGTCCTGCACCTGCACCTCGCACCAGGCGCTGTCCTTCTCGCAGGCGCGCAGCCGGCCGATCACGCCCGCGCGCAGCCGCGCCACGGCGGGGGAGCTTTCATCGGCGCGGCGGCGCAACAGCAGCTCGGGCGCGCCGGATTCGGGGCGCACCATGAAGGTGCGCCGGCCCGGGCGCAGGGTGGAGGCGTTCAGCCAGCCCTCGGTGCCGTCGGGGTCGCGGATGCGCCGCCACTCCTCGTGCTCGCGGATGATGAGCACGGGCAGGTCCACGCGCTGGTAGCGCCACTCGACGGGGAAGCGCCGCCCCGGGCCGACGCGCAGGTTCACGTCGTTGGAGCCGAGCGCCGAGAAGCGCGGCAGGGGCAGGCCGGTGGCGCTGCCGATGGTCGGCTGCGGCTCGGGCGGCGGCGGGGGCTGGGGCGGGGCGGCTGCGGCCGCACCGGCAGCCCCGGCGGCGGCGGGGGGGGGGGGGGGGGGGAAGGGGGGAGGGAGGAGGGGGGAGGGGGGGGGGAGGG
>JBKBSR010000122.1:0-8534 GCA_046291055.1 Roseococcus sp. | reverse complement strand
CCTGATGCTGCCCGACATCGGCGCCGTGGCCGCGGTGATGGAGGCGCTGCTGCCCGCGCTGGCGCCCGGTTCGCTGGTGGTGGACATGGGCAGCAGCCTGCCCGCCGAGACGCGGCGCTGGGGGGCGGCGCTGGCCGGGCGGGGCGCGGCCATGCTGGATGCGCCCGTCTCCGGCTCCGTGCCCAAGGCGCGGGCGGGCACCCTCGCCATCATGGCGGGCGGCGAGGAGGCCGACTTCCTGCGCGCCGAACCGCTGCTGCGCGCCATGGGCGAGACCATCATCCGCACCGGCGCGCTGGGCAGCGCGCACGCGATGAAGGCGCTGAACAATTACGTCTATGCGGCGGGGCTGCTGGCCGTGAGCGAGGCGGCGCTGGCCGCCGAGCGCGAGGGGCTCGACCTCGGGGTGTTCACCCGGGTGCTCAACGCCTCCTCCGGGCGCAATGTGGCGAGCGAGACGAAGCTCGCGCAGGAGATCGCGAGCGGGCGCTACGCCGGCGGCTTCCAGATCGGCCTGATGCGCAAGGATCTGGAGACGGCCGGCGCGCTGGTCGAGGCCGCGGGCACGCCCCGCGCGCTGCTCGACCTCTGCCGCGCGCTCTGGGCCGAGGCGGTGGCGGCGGAGGGGCCGAAGGCCGACAACACCGCCATCCACCGCTTCCTCAGGGCGCGCGGTAGCTGAGGCCGTAGCGCAGCAGGAACTCCGCGATCCTGAGCCGCTCCGCGGCCACGAGGCAGGTCTCGGCCCCCGCCGCCTCGTGCAGGAAGCGGTAGATGGTGATGTGCTCGCCCTCGATCGCCATGCGGCAGAAGCCCTTGTCGGGCGCGGGGTCGTCGCCGGGGCAGCGCGCCACGTCGTAGTGGCGCACATGCGGCTCGAACTCGGCATAGGGCACCCAGCAGCGCATCTCCTGGGCGGCGAGCGCGGCAGGGAAGAGAAGAAGGGCGCAGAGAAGGGCGGCGCGCGTCATGGTTCCTCCAGGGCTCCCGGCCGCCCATTGCAGGGCAGGCCGGGGCGCGCCGCAAGCGCGGGGATGTGTCATACCAGCGGCCGCGTGTGTGACTCGTGAGATGGCGGCGCGGCCGCTGGTATGCCTCTGTTTCGGCACGCCGCCGCCCGCCAACCCGGCGTGCGGGATACGGGCGGCATGTCATGCCGCCCGTATCAGCCGATCTTGTGGTTCGCCAGCCGCTCCAGCGCCTGGACGAGGGCCGAATGGTCCCAGCCCTCGCCGCCCATGGCCGCGCAGGCGGAGAAGAGCTGCTGGGCCGAGGCGGTGTTGGGCAGCGCCACGCCGAGCTCCTTCGCCGCCTGCAGGGCGAGGTTCAGGTCCTTCTGGTGGAGCCTGATGCGGAAGCCCGGGTCGAAGGTCCGGTTGATCATCCGCTCGGCATGGACTTCCAGGATGCGGGAGTTGGCGAAGCCGCCCATCAGGGCCTGGCGCACCTTGGCGGGGTCCGCCCCGGCCTTGGAGGCGAAGACCAGCGCCTCGGCCACCGCCTCGATGTTCAGCGCCACGATGATCTGGTTGGCGACCTTGGTGGTCTGCCCCGCGCCATTGGGGCCGACCAGGGTGATATTCTTCCCCATCGCCTGGAACAGCGGCAGGGCGCGGGCGAAGGCGGCCTCGGGCCCGCCGACCATGATGGTGAGCGCGGCGTTCTTCGCCCCCACCTCGCCGCCCGAGACGGGCGCGTCCAGGTAGTCGCAGCCCAGCGCGTTGACGCGCGCGGCGAACTCCTTGGTGGCGGTGGGGCTGATCGAGGACATGTCGATCACGAGCTTGCCGGGCGAGAGCCCCTCGGCCACGCCCTCCGGGCCGAACAGCGCGGCCTCGACATCCGGCGTGTCGGGCACCATGAGGATGACGACATCGGCCCGGCGCGCGGCCTCGGCCGCGTCGTTGACGATGGTGAAGGCGGCGCGCGCCTCGGGCTTCAGGCTGGCGCGCTCGGGGGCGATGATGGCGTGGCCCGCCTTGGCGAGGTTCTGCGCCATGGGAAGGCCCATGATGCCGAGGCCGATGAAGGCGATGTTCATGTCAGCGTGTCCTCAGGTCCGATAGGGCGCCATCCAACCAAGCCCGGCCAGCGTCTCGCCCTTCGGGCGATACTCGCAGCCGATCCAGCCGCGATAGCCGGCCGCGTCGATGGCGGCGAAGACGAAGGGCCAGTTCACCTCGCCCGTGCCGGGCTCGTGCCGGCCGGGCGTGTCCGCCACCTGCATGTGGGCGATGTAGGGCAGCAGCGCCTGCATGCGCGGCACGAGATCGCCCTCGGTGATCTGGCAGTGGTAGAGGTCGAACTGCAGGCCGAGGCGCTCGGGCCCCACCGCCTCGATCACCTGCACCGCATTGCCCGTGCCCGTCAGCGCATAGCCCGGCATGTCGCGCTGGTTGATGGGCTCGATCACGCATTTCACGCCCTGGGCGATGGCCTGCTCGGCGGCCCAGGCGAGGTTGATGGCGTAGAGCGAGGTCAGCGTGCCCTGCGCCACGCCGGGCGGCACGATGCCCGCCATCACATGCAGCCGGGGGCAGCCGAGCGCGCCGGCGTAGTCGAGCGCCTTCCTGATCCCGTCGCGGAACTCCTGCTGGCGGCCGGGCAGGCAGGCCGTGCCGCGCTCGCCCGCCGCCCAGTCGCCCGGGGGCGCGTTGAACAGCACCTGCTGCAGGCCGTTGTCCTTGAGCCGCTTGGCGATCTCGGCCGCCGGATGCTCGTAGGGAAAGAGGAACTCCACCGCCTCGAAGCCCGCCGCCCGGGCGGCGGCGAAGCGGTCGAGGAAGGGCAGCTCGGTGAACATCATCGAGAGGTTCGCGGCGAATCTCGGCATCGGGCGCTCCGCGTGGACGTTCCGGACGGGAGGGGTAACAGATGGGGCAGGGGGCGGACACCCCCCGCTCCCTTATCCGAAACGCGCCGCCAGCGCGGCCTGGGCCGCGGGCGCCATGTGCAGGCCGAGCCTGGTGCGCCGCCACAGCACGTCCTCGGCGCTGCGGGCCCATTCGCGCGCGCGCATCCAGTCGAGCTCGGCCTCCGTCAGGCCCGCGCCGAGATCCGCCCCCGTCCGCCCGCCGGCGAAGACCTCGGGCAGCAGCGCGCCATGGGTGCGCAGCAGGCGTGGCAGATGCGCGGGGTCGAGGAAGGGCAGGGCGCGCGCCATCTCGGCGGCGAAGGCGGCGCGGTCCATCCCGCCGAAATCCCCGCCGGGCAGGCGGGCCGCCGCGGTCCAGGGCGTGCCGGCGCGGCCGATGGCGGCGCCGATCATGCCCGCCGCCTCCTCCGCGAGCCGGCGGAAGGTGGTGATCTTGCCGCCATAGACGGTGAGGAGCGGCGCGCCTGCGCGGTCGAGCTTCAGCACATAGTCGCGCGTCACCGCCGAGGGGTTCTCGGCCCCGTCGTCGTAGAGCGGGCGCACGCCGGCATAGCGCCAGACGATCTCCTCCGGCCGCACCTCCCGCGCGAACTGGCGCGAGACGGCGGCGCAGAGATAGGCGGCCTCCTCCTCGGTGCAGCGGGCCTCGGCCGGGTCGCCCTCATGCGGCACGTCGGTGGTGCCGATCAGCGAGAAGCGCTCCTCGTAGGGGATGACGAAGACCACGCGGCGGTCGTCGTTCTGCAGGATGTAGGCGTGCTCACCGTCATACAGGCGGGGCACGACGATGTGGCTGCCGCGGATCAGGCGCACCGCGCCGGGCCTCGGGGCCTGCGCCGCGTCCAGCGCCTGCTGCACCCAGGGGCCGGCGGCATTGACGATGGCGCGCGCGCGCAGCCGCTCGCCCTGCCGGTCTGGGCCGCGCAGCGTCACCTCCCAGTGGTCGGGGTGGCGGCGCGCGGCCTCGAAGGCGGTGCGGGTGCGGATGTCGGCGCCGCGATCCGCCGCGTCGCGGGCGCAGAGCAGCACGAGGCGCGAATCCTCCACCCAGGCGTCGGAATAGGCGAAGGCGTGGGCGATGGCGGGCGAGAGCGGCGCGGCGAGCGGATGGCCGGCGGTGCGGAACCCCTCCGCGCCGGGCAGCGAGACGCGCCGCGCGAGATGGTCGTAGAGGAACAGCCCCGCGCGGATCATCCAGCGCGGGCGCATCTCGGGCCGGTGCGGCAGCACGAAGCGCAGCGGCCAGATGATGTGCGGGGCGGCGGCGAGCAGCACCTCGCGCTCGGCCAGCGCCTCGCGCACCAGGCGGAACTCGTAGAGCTCGAGATAGCGCAGCCCGCCGTGGATGAGCTTGGAGGAGGCCGAGGAGGTGGCCTGCGCGAGGTCCCCCCGCTCGGCCAGGATCACCGAATGGCCGCGGCCGGCGAGGTCGCGCGCGATGCCCGCGCCGTTCACGCCGCCGCCGATGACGAGGATGTCGCAACCCAGCATGGCGCGGGATTAGGGGGCGCGGGGCGGGGCGTCCAGGGCGGGCCGGGCAACCGGACGTTAAGCGACGCGCCGCGATGCTCCGCGCCAGGCTTCACCGATGGACCGAGGAACCCGGCCCATGATGCGACCCTTCCTGCGCCTGCCCCGCCTCACCCTTTCCGGCCGTGTCGTGCTGGCGGGCATCGCGAGCGTCACTCTCGCCGTCCTGTTGATCCTCGCCTGGACCGTCATCGACGCGCGCGAGCGCGCCTGGGCCGAGGTGGAGGCGCGGCTCGAGCGGGATCTCGTCCTGCTCGACGCCCTGACCGGCCCGTCCGCCGCGCCCTGGCGGCTGACGGAGTCCGGCCAGCTCGCGCGCGGCGAGCGCATCATCGAGGGCGCGAACGATCTCGTGGACATCGTCTCGCGCCGCGGCGGCGGGGTGGCGACGATCTTCCGCGGCGAGGAGCGCGTGGCGACCAGCGTGCAGCGCCCCGACGGCAGCCGCGCCACCGGCACGCGCCTCGCCCCCGGGCCCGCGCACAGCGAGGCGATCGGCGCGGGGCGCACCTATCGCGGCGTGAACGCCATCCTGGGCCGCGATCACCTGACCATCTACCAGCCCATCCGCGACGCCCAGGGCCGGCAGATCGGGCTGCTCTTCGTCGGTCATTCCATCGAGGGCATCTACGCGCCGGCGCACCGGGACGCGGTGAAGAAGGCCGCCGGCGCCCTGGCCGTTCTTGTGGTGGTCGCCCTCTCCCTGTGGTGGGTGATGCGGCGCACGCTCCGCCCGCTCGACCAGATCCGCACGCGCATGCAGGGCATCGCGGCGGGCGAGCTGGAGACGCCCGTGCCGCATGCGCACCGCCGCGACGAGATCGGCGCCATGGCGCGCGATCTGGAGGCGCTGCGCCTCGCCCGGCTCGAGACCCGCCATGCCCGCGAGGAGGCGGACCGCGAGCGCGAGCGCGCCGAGGCCGCGCGCCGGGCCGAGGCCGCCCGCGCCGCCGAGGCGCTGGAGGCCGCACTGGCCGACGCCTCCACGCAGTTGAAGGAGCGCGCCTCCGCCACCCTCTCCGCCGCCGAGCTTCTCTCCGCCACCGCCCGGCGCGCGACGGCGCAGACCAGCGCGCTCGGCGCGGGCTCGGACGGCGCGACGGCGCAGGTGCAGGCGGTGGCCGCCGCGGCGGAGGAGCTCTCGAGCAGCATCGCCGAGATCACCCGCCGCGTGGGCGAGGCCTCGCGCATCGCAGACCGCGCCATGGGCGAGGCACAGACCACCGACCAGACGGTGCGCGGCCTCTCCAGCGCCGCCCAGCGCATCGGCGAGGTGGTGCGCCTGATCGAGAGCATCGCCGCGCAGACCAACCTTCTCGCGCTCAACGCCACGATCGAGGCCGCGCGGGCGGGCGAGGCCGGCAAGGGCTTCGCCGTGGTGGCGGGCGAGGTGAAGGCGCTGGCCGCCCAGACCGCCAAGGCCACGGAGGAGATCGCCGCGCAGATCGGCGGCATCCGCGCCACCACCGAAAGCGCGGCGGCGGCCATCGGCGGCATCGCCGGCACCATCACCGAGCTGCACGGGATCAGCGGCGCCATCGCCGAGGCCATGGCCCAGCAGGGCGACGCCACGCGCGAGATCGCCGCGCGCGTGGCCGAGGCGGCGGGCGCCACCACCTCCATCTCGGCCGAGGCGCGCGCCCTGCTCGGCGATGTGGAGCGCACCGACGCCGCGGCGCAGGAGCTGCGCGCCCTCGCCACCGGCCTCGACCAGTCGGGCCGCTACCTGCGCGAGGAGGTGGCCGCCCTCGCCCAGCGCCTGCGCGCGGCGTGACCCTTTGCGCCTCCCCGCCGCATCCCCATCTCGCGGCCAGCGAGGGGAGATGCGGCGATGGAGTTCGCGACACTCGGCGGCGGCTGCTTCTGGTGCCTGGACGCCGCCTTCCGCGAGGTGGCCGGCGTGCGCCAGGTGGTCAGCGGCTATGCCGGCGGCCATCTGCCCAACCCGAGCTACGAGCAGGTCTGCGGCAAGCAGACCGGCCATGCCGAGGTGGTGCGCATCGGTTTCGACCCGCAGGCGGTCTCCTACGCCGATCTGCTGCGCATGTTCTTCACCCTGCACGACCCCACCACGAAGGACCGCCAGGGCGCCGATGTGGGGCCGCAATACCGCTCCATCATCCTCGCCGAGACGCCGGAGCAGATGGAGACGGCCCGCGCCGTGATGGCGGAGGTGGAGGCCGCCGGCCTCTGGGGCGCGCCGCTGGTGACGGAACTCGTCCCCGCCGGCGCCTTCTGGCCCGCCGAGCCGGAGCACCAGGACTATTTCAGCCGCAACCCCTGGTCCGGCTACTGTCGGGCGGTGATCGCGCCCAAGCTGGCGAAGTTCCGCAAGGCCTTCGCCCAGCGCCTCCTCCGCGCCGGGGCCTGAACCGTGTTCTCGAGGCCGAAGCCCCCCGCCGGCGCTTTCCCCATCCAGCGCAGCGAGGCGCAGTGGCGCGCGGCGCTCGATCCGCTCGCCTACCGCGTGCTGCGCGAAGGCGCGACCGAGCGCGCCGGAACCTCGCCGCTCAACCGCGAGAAGCGCCCGGGCCTCTACCGCTGCGCCGGCTGCGGCGCGCCCGTCTTCGACGCCGCGGCGAAGTTCGACAGCGGCACGGGCTGGCCCTCCTTCACCGCGCCCGTGGCGGGGGGCGTGGGCGAGCGCGCTGACAACAGCCTGTTCATGCGCCGCACCGAGGTGCATTGCGCGGCCTGCGGCGGGCATCTGGGCCATGTCTTCCCCGACGGGCCGCCGCCCACCGGGCTGCGCTACTGCATCAACGGCGCCGCGCTCGCCTTCGAGCCGGCGGCGTAAGGGCCCCGCCCGCCCTGGGGAAAACCCCCGCAACGCCTTGAAACCGCCGTCTGTTTCGGCTTCACTGATGTTCCCCCCTGCTGGACCCCCGCCATGTGGCGTTTCCTGGCCGCGGCTCTTCTCCTGGCGTTTCCCGCGCGCGCCGACCTCGTCTACGTCCTGAACTCGGGCGACGCCTCCATCTCGGTGATGGACGCCGAGACGCGCAGCGAGCTGCGCCGCATCCCCGTGCTGCGCGAGGTGCACCACCTCGTCGTCAGCCCCGACGGGCGGGAGCTGGTGGTGGGGGATTCCGGCGGCAATGAGCTGATCTTCCTCGACCCCGCCTCGGGCGAGGTGCTGCGCCGGCTGCGCCTGTCCAACCCCTATCACCTGGAATACAGCCCCAATGGCCGGTATTTCGTGGTGGCGAGCCTGCGGCGCGACCAGATCGACATCTACGACGCCGAGACCAAGACGCTGCTGCAGCGCTTCCGCCAGCCCGACAAGCCGAGCCACATCGCCTTCAGCCCGGACAGCCGCTGGGTCTATGTCACGCTGCAGGGCACGGGCCAGGTGGCGGCGGTGGACATGGCCGCGCGCCAGACCGCCTGGATCCAGGATGTGGGCCCCGAGCCCGCGGGCATCATCTGGCATCGCGGGCGGCTGCTGATCGGGCTGATGGGCCGCGACGAGTTCGTGAGCCTGGATCCCGAGACGCGCGAGGTGCGCACCGCCTTTCGCGTCGGCCGCGGCGCGCACAACGTCTTCCCCTCGCCCGACGGGCGGCGCCTCTACGCCACCTCGCGCGTGGAAAGCCGCATCGCGGAGCTGGACGCCGAGACGCTGGAGGTGCTGCGCCTCTTCGACATCCCCGGCGGGCCGGACTGCATCGCCTTCGACAGCGAGGGCCGGCTCTACGCCACGCTGCGCTGGATCGGGCGCGTGCTGGTGCTCGATCCGCGCACCGGCGAGCAGGCGCAGATGCGCGTGGGGCGCAGCCCGCACGGCATCTTCGTGATGCCGCGCCGGCCCGGGCTGGGGGCGGATTTCGCCTTCGCCGAGCCCGGCGCGCGCTCGGGCCCGCGCCCGCTGCCGCAACCCGTCACCACCGGGGGCAGCGTGGTGCGCGCCCCGCTGGCCGAGGGCGCGCCGCGCGCCCCCGCCGCGCCGCGCCTGCCCGCCCAGCCCGTGGCCGCCCCCGCCCTGCGATGAGGCTGCCGCGCCGCGCCCTGGCGGCCGCCGCGCTGGCCCTGCCCGGCCTCGACCCGCCCAGCCCCGCCACCACACAAGGCAAGGCAGGCACGCTCTCCCTCCCCATCCACACAGGCTGGTCGCGCGAGGAGGAGGGGA
>JBKBSR010000487.1:0-1766 GCA_046291055.1 Roseococcus sp. | reverse complement strand
CGCGTCGTCGGGCGGGCGGATGCCGAGCAGCGCATCGAGCCCCTCGGCCCAGGCGCCGGGAAGATCGGCGACCTCGAGATCGCCCGCGATCATCGCCCGCTCCAGCCGGAAGCGCAGGATGACATGGGCGGGATAGGTCATCTCGTCCGCGTCCACGCGGATGAAGCCGCGCTCCACCCGCCGCCACAGCCGCGCGAGATTGGCGGGCGCATAGGGCGCGGCCTCGCCACCGAAATGCGCGTGCAGCAGCGGGCCGAGGAAGGCGAGGAAGGCGTCGCTCCGGCAGGCCTGCATCTCGATGATCAGGCTCTGCGACTCGTGCGCCGCCATGCCGGCGTTCTGCCCCACCGGCTGGCGGGCGAAGGCGGCGGGCAGCCCGCGCTCGTAGAGGGCGTGGCCCGTCTCGTGCAGCACGCCGAGCAGCGCCTTCGCCACATTCGCCTCGTCGTAGAAGGTGGTGATGCGCACATCGGCCGGCGTGCCGCCGCAGAAGGGGTGCAGGCTCTCGTCGAGGCGCGAGTGCTCCTCCTCCAGCCCGAGCCGCAGCGACAGCGCGCGGCAGAGCGCGCGCTGCGCCGCCACGGGGAAGGGGCCGGGAAGGGGCAGCGGCGCGGGCTTGTGCGCCTCGATCTCCTCCGCGCGCGGCAGGGCCTCGCGCAGCCAGGCCTCGTAGGCGGCGAAGACGGGTTCGATCTCGGCCGCCGTCACGCCGGGCTGGTAGCCCTCCATCAGCGCGTCATAGGGCGAGAGGCCGGTGGCGGCGGAGAGCGCCTGGGCCGTCTCGCGCTGGAGCTTCACCACCTCGGCCAGGGCGGGGCGCACCCGCGCGAAGTCTGAGGCCGCCTTGGCCTCGCGCCAGAGCTTCTCGCAGGCGGAGTTGGCGCGCGCCGCCGCCTCCACCAGCGCGGTGGGCAGGGCGGTGGCGCGCACATGCGCGCGGCGGATCAGCGCGAGATTCGCGGCCTGCCAGGGATCCTCCGCCACGGCCTCGGCCAGGTCGTTCGCCACCTCGGGCGCGGTCATCATCTCGTGCGCGAGGCCGGCGAGGGTGGCGAGCTGCTCGCCGCGCGCCGCCGCGCCGCCGCGCGGCATCATGGTCGCCGCGTCCCAGTGCAGCACGGCCTCGGCCTCGCCCAGGGCGGCGATGCGCGCGGCGCGCTCGGTCAGGCGGCGATAGGCGGCGTTCATGCGTCCCTCCAGCGGCGGCGCGCCCAGAGCGCGAAGACGGCGATCCAGGCCAGCGCCAGCCCGTACCATGTCAGCGCATAGCCGAGATGCGGGTTGCGCGGCTGCGGAAATGCGCGCTGCGGCTCGGGCAGCGGGCCGCGCGCGGGGGCGGGGGCCTGGCCGAAGCCGCCCTCGGCGCGCGGGGGGCCCGGCTGCACCACCACCAGCGCGTAGGGCGGGGCCTCGGGCGCGCCCAGCCGGGCGGCGATGGCGCGCGGGTCGAAGGTGAGGAAGCGGGCGCGGGCCACATCGTCGGCCGGGGAGAGAAGGCCGCGCCGCTCCGCGGGGCGCGCGTAGCCGGAGACGGTGACCTCCCCCTCCGGCCGCTCGATCGCGCCGCCCTCGAAAGGGGCCCAGCCGCGCTCCACCAGCAGGGGCGGCGCGCCCTCGCGCTCCAGCACCGCGATCAGCGCGCCGCCGAGGGTGCTGCCGCGCACCTCGAGGCCGAGGAAGGCCTCCGCGCCCGGCCGGAAGCGGCCGGTGGCGGCGATGTGCGCGAAAGGGGCGGGCGCGGGGCCCGCCGGCACGGGCGGCGCGGC
>JBKBSR010000121.1:0-8586 GCA_046291055.1 Roseococcus sp. | reverse complement strand
GGCCTGCGCCACGCCGCGCCGGAGGACATGGCGCGGCTGGCGCGCGGCGAGCCCGTGCCGCCCGAGCGCATCTACTTCCGCACCACGCCGCGCTTCGACACGTCGGCGCCGGCGCATGCCTGGATCACGCGCACCCTGTTCCTGGGCCTTGCGGAGCGCCACCCGGACCATGTGCGGATCAGGGTGTTCGCGTTCTGAGACGGCCGGCATGCCAAGCCGCCCGCATCACTCGAGCGCGCGGAACCCCGTCTCCCGCACGATGGCGGCCCAGCGCGCGGTCTCGGCCTGGATGTGCTCGCCGAAGGCGGCGCGCCCCCGCGCGGCGACGCGGAACCCCGCGCCCTGCAGGCGCTGCCGCACGGCGGGGTTGGCCAGCGCGCGCAGCACCGCCCCCTCCAGCGCCGCCAGCGCCGGCTCGGGCGTCGCGGCGGGGGCCACCAGGCCGAACCAGGCCTCGAAGGCGAGGCGCGGCAGGTGCAGCTCGGCGGCCGTCGGCACCTCGGGCAGCAGGGCCGGGCGCTCCGCGCCCGTGGTCATCAGCGCCTTCACGCGCCCCGCGGCCACATGCGGGGCGACCAGCACGGTGGTGCCGAACATCCCCTGCACCTGGCCGTTCAGCACCGCCGTCATCGCCTCGCCGGTCGAGCGGAAATGCACCGCCTCCATGGCGAGCCCCGCGCCGGCGGCGAGCATGGTCGCACCGAAATGCCCGGGCGTGCCGGCGCCGAAGGTCGCCATGAAGAGCTGCGGCTGGGTCCGCGCCCAGGCCAGGAAGCCCGCGAGGTCGTTCGCCGGCACGGCGGCGGGCACGACGAAGGCGAAGGGAATGGCCGCGACCTCGGCCACCGGCGCGAAATCCCGCGCGGGGTCGTAGCTCAGCCGGGCGAAGGTGGAGGGCGCCATGGCGAGCTGCCCCACCTCGCCGAAGAGCAGGGTGTGGCCGTCGGGGGCGGCGCGGGCCGCCTCCTGCGCCGCGGTGTGGCCGGCGGCGCCGGGGCGATTGTCCACGACGGCGCCGGCAGGCCAGGCCTCGCGCAGCGCCTCGGCCAGGATTCGCGCCACCACATCGGGCCCGGTGCCGGCGGGGAAGCCGATGACGAGCCGCACGGGCCGGTCCGGGAAGGCCAGCGCGGGGCCGGCGAGCGGAAGGGCGATCGCGCTGGCGAGCAGCGCGCGGCGGCGAAGCGGCATGGAACGGTTCCTCCTGGGCGCCACATGCGGCAGCGCGCGCCCGCCCGCAAGCCGCATCACGCAGCGCCCCGCACCACCTGCACGGGATCGAGCCGGCTCGCCCGCCGCGCCGGGATCAGCGCAGCGAGGCCGGAGGCGAAGAGGGCGAAGCCGCTCGCCACCAGGTAGATCCGCCAGTCCCGCGCCAGGATGAAGCCCTCGTTCCCGGCCGGGGTCGCCGCGCCGAAGCGCACCTGCGCGAGCCCCTCGATCATCAGCGCCCCCAGCGCCGAGCCCGCCGCCGCCCCGATCACCCCCACCACCAGCCCCTGCAGCAGGAACAGCCGCTCGATGTCTCCCGCCTCGAAGCCCAGGGATTTCAGGATGGCGATGTCGCGCGTCTTCTCGAACACCACGGTGGAGATGATGTTGTAGATGCCGAAGGCCGCCACCAGCAGGATCGCGCCGGTGACGCTGTACATGATGGCGTTCTGGATCACGAAGACGGTGAGGATGTTGCGGTTCTGCTCCTCCCAGCTCTCCGTCCGGTCGCCGAAGCGGGCCTCGATCTCGCGCGCCAGCGGCTCGGCGCGCGTCACGTCATCCAGGCGCAGCGCGATCTGGTTCACCACGTTCGGCCGGTCCTGCAGCACCTGCTGCACGGTCAGCAGGGCGAAGGCGTTGTTCTGGTCCACGGTCTGGATGCCGGTGCGGAACAGCCCCACCACCTTCATCGAGAGCGTCACCCCCGCGGGCGAGAGCGCGCCCAGCGTGTCGCCCATGCCGAGACCGAGGCGGCGGGCGAGCTCCGCGCCCAGGATGATCCCGTTGGCGCTCGCGCGCAGATCCTCGAGCCGCCCGGCCACCATGTCCTTCTCGATGTTGGAGACGCGGCGGTGGCGTTCGGGGTCTATCCCGGTCAGAACGGCCGAGACGTCGCGCGCGCCGTAGCGCAGCAGCGCCTGGCCCTGCAGCACGGGGGCGGCGGCCACGCCCGGCATCGCCTCCAGCATGGCGAGCTTCTCGCCGGCCGCGCGGATGCCGCGCACCCTCTCGCGCGGGCGCACGCCGCTGACGGCCACCGCCCCCTCGCCCTCCGCGATCAGCACGGGCTGCAACGGCGGCTCGCGCGTCTCGTCCTTGATGGTCACGTGCGGCGCCACGTCGAGGAGCTGGGCGATGATGAAGCCCTGGAAGCCGCGCATCAGCGCCGCGATCGCGATGAAGAACGCCACGCCCAGCGCCACGCCGCCGACGGAGACCAGCGTCTGCCGCCGCCGGCGGCGCAGCATCCCGCGCGCGAGGTCGAGGATCAGGCTCATGGCAGGGCGCGGGCCGCATGGCCTTCGCGGAAGGAGGGGCGGGGCGCGGCGGCGACGCGCTCGCCCTCGGCCAGCCCCTCCAGCACCTCGAAGGCGCGCGCGCCCTGCACGCCGATGCGCACCTCGCGCCGCACGAGCCGCCCTTCCTCCACCAGCCAGACATGACCAAGCCGCGGCCCGGAGCCCGTCTGGCCCGGGGCGATGGAGACGGCGCCGGGCGGCAGCAGCAGCGCCGCCGCCTCCTCGCGCAGCACGATGTTGGCCTCCACCGTCATGCCGATCAGCAACGGCGTGTCGTCGGGCAGGGCGAGGCGCACGCGATAGGCCTTGCGCGCCGTGTCGCCCTTCGGCGTGATCTGCGCCACCCGCGCCTCCAGCGCGCGGCCGGGGAAGGCGTCGGCGCGCAGCAGGGCGCGCTGGCCGGGGGCGATGCGGGCGATGTCCTCCTCGTCCACCTCGGCGGTGACGCGCAGCGGCCGCGGCTCGCCGATCCAGAACAGGGCGGCGGGGGTGTCCACCACCTCGCCCACCTCGGCGTCGCGGCGCAGGACCACGCCATCGGCCGGGGCGCGCACCACATAGTCGTCGAGGCGATGGATCGCCATGTCGGCGGCGGCGCGGGCGGCGCGCGCGTCGCGCTCGGCGCGCTCCAGCGCGGCGCGGGTGGCGATGTCGCGCCCCACCAGCGCGCGGGTGCGCGCGAGATCCTCCATGGCGAAGCGGGCGCGGGCCTCGGCCTCCTCGGCCAGCGCGCGGGCCTGGCGGTCGTCGAGCCGCGCAAGCGGCTGGCCCTCGCTGACGCGCTCCCCCTCCTCCACCAGCACGGCGGTCAGCCGCGCCCGGGTGGCCGGGCCCACCCGCGCCCAGTGCACGGGCTCCACCACGCCGGTGGCATAGACCGCCTCCACCGCCGGCCCGCGCGTGACGGCGACCATCTCCACCGGCAGCGGCCGCTGCAGCCACCACCAGGCGCCCGAAGCGAGGCCGGCGAACAGGAGAAGGAGGATCAGCCGGCGCCGCAGCATATCTGGATCAGGCTAGCACGCAGGGCCGCGACCGGTGCGTTGATGCGGCGCAACATGGGCCGCCTCAGCCGCGCGCGCCGGCCTTGCGCTCGTAGTGGCGGTAGTATTTCTCCGTCACCTGGTCGGTCTTCACCACCACGCAGACATCGGTGGTGTTGAACTGCGGATCGATCACCGCGCCATCGCCCACGAAGCCGCCCAGGCGCAGATAGCCCTTGATGAGCGGCGGCAGCGCCAGCAGCGCCGCCTTGGCGTCATAGGCGCCGCGCGGCAGCCGCTCCATCGGCACGTAGCGGCTCTCCAACGCGCGCGGGCGCAGCGCCTCGGGCGCGAGGTGGTGGTGATGCAGGTAGGAGAGCTGCGCCGCGTTCTCCTCCAGGTCCGTCCCCGGCAGGCTGGCGCAGCCGAACATCAGCGCGATGCCGTGGCGGAACACATAGGCCGCGATGCCGCCCCAGAGAAGCTGCAGCGTGCCGCGCGTGCGATAGGCCGCATCGGTGCAGGAGCGGCCGAGTTCCAGGATCTCCCCGGGGAAGGCGAGGATGGGCGCGATGTCGTATTCCGCCGCCGAGTAGAAGCGGCCGATGCGCGCCGCGGCCTCGCGCCGGATCAGGCGATAGGTGCCCACCACCGATTCCGGCCCCTCGCCGCGGTCGTGGTCGAGCACGAGCAGATGATCGGCCACCGCGTCGAACTCGTCGGCATCGAGGCCCGAGGCGGCCGTCTCGGCGTCGGCGCGCGCGCCCATCTCGCCGTAGAAGACGCGGTAGCGCAGGGCCTGGGCGGCGCGCACCTCCCATTCGGTGCTGGCCACGCGCACGCCGAGATTGCCCGCCCGCAGCTCCTCGAAATGGACCGCCCCGTTCACGCGCGCTGGTCCGGCTTCGTCCGCCCCGGTGCGGCGGCAGCCTTGCGGCCGAACAGCTCGAGGCGGAGCTGCACCAGCTCGAAGCCCAGCCGCTCGGCGATGGCGCGGGCGAGACGGTCGTGCTCGGCGTCGGAGAACTCGATCACCTTGCCCGTGTCCACGTCGATGAGGTGGTGATGGTGGCCTCGGTCGGCCGGGTCGTAGCGGGCGCGGCCGCCGCCGAAGTCGCGCCGCTCGAGGATGCCCTTCTCCTCCAGCAGCCGCACAGTGCGATAGACGGTGGCGACGGAGACGCGCGAATCGAGCGCCACCGCCCGGCGGTAGAGCTCCTCCACATCCGGGTGGTCATCGCTGTCCGACAGCACGCGCGCGATGAGGCGGCGCTGGCCCGTCATCTTCAGGCCCCGCTCCACGCACATGCGCTCGATCCGCGACATGGTTTCGCTGATGGCGCGAACTCCCCCTCCGCTGGGCATACTGGCCGCGCGCGGCGGCGCCGGGATCAGCCCGGAGCCCGCCGCAGCGCCGCCTCAGCCCTTAGCAGAGGCCTCGCCCTTGCGCGACTGGGTGCCCAGGCCGATCTGCTTCGCCAGCGAGGAGCGGTGCTTGGCGTAGTTCGGCGCGACCATCGGGTAGTCGGGCGGCAGGCCCCATTTCTCGCGATACTGCTCCGGGGTGAGGCCATAGGCGGTCTGCAGATGCCGCTTCAGCATCTTCAGCTTCTTCCCGTCCTCAAGGCAGACGAGATAGTCGGGCGTGATGGATTTCTTGATGGGAACGGCGGGCGCCTTCTTCTCCGCCTCCACGGGCGCGGCCACCGCGCCCAGCGAGGCCAGGGTGCGATGCACCTCGGTGATCAGCGCCGGCAGGTCCGTCATGGAAACGGGATTGTTGGACACATGGGCGGACACGATCTCGGCCGTCAGCCCGAGTAGATCGGCCCCGGTGGGATTTTCGGCCATGACTGCAGCACTCCGGTTTTTCGATCTAATATTATGCCCCACCGCCCCGCATCGGCAAGGCGCAGTCGCATGAATCCGCCCGAAAAGGAGCGCGCCGGCATGAACGAGGAGCAGGCCTGGCCTGTTCTTGACGTGACGAAGGAGGTCTGCCCTATGACCTTCGTCCGCACCCGCCTGCATTTGGACAGGATGAGCCCGGGACAGGGGCTGGAAGTCCGCTTCCTGGGGCGGGAGCCGGGCGAGAACATCCCGCGCAGCGCGCGCGAACTGGGCCATGAGGTGCTGGAGGTGGTGTTTCCCGAGGGCGCGGCCCCGGGCCGCATCCGGCTGCGAAAGCGCGGGCCGGCGTAGCGCCCGCCTCACCCCAGCTCGAAGCTCGTCAGCCCGAAGAGCCACTCCCGACGCATCGGCGGGGGCGGGCGCGTGTACATCCGCGCCGTCTCGAAGCCCTTCTCCATCCCCATCGCCTGGGCCAGCGCCACCGCCTCGGCATGCGACTCGGGCAGGTCGAGGATGAGGGGGCCGGGCGGGCGGTGCGGAGCGGCATCGGCGATCAGCGCGCGCGCCGTCGCCGCATCCACGGCGAAGAGGGGCCCGAGCTTCGCCCCGGCCCGGCAGGGGCGCAGCACGCAAAAGCCCGTGACCGCGCCCGCCGCGTCGCGCGCCACGCGCGCGCGGTGGCCGGGCGCGGCGATCCAGGCGCGCAGGAACTCCGGCCGCGGCAGGCCGAAGCAGGCGGCGTCGAAGGCGAGCAGCGCCTCGAAGGGCACGGCGCCCGCGTCCTCGAGGCCGCGCGTGTCCGCCTCGGGGATGCGCGGCGCCTCGGACTGGTAGCGCGCATTGTTCCAGGCCAGGGCGAAGCCCGATTTCCGGTAGTTCTCCTGCTGCGCCACCACCCCGTCGAGCCCGACGCAGCGCCCCTCGAGCCGCGCCATGCCCGCCTGCCAGACGCGCCAGCCGATGCCCTGGCCCCGCGCCTCGGGCCGGGCGATGTAGAATCCGATGAAGCCGAACTCCGCGCCCGTCCGCACGGCCGAGATGCAGGCCAGCATCTCGCCACCGCGGAAGGCGCCGAGGAAGCCCTCCGGGTCCGCGGCACGGAAGGCCCGGGCGTCGGCGAGGCCGGGGTTCCACCCCTCGCGCGCCGCCCACTCCACGGCCGTCTCCACCTCCGCCGCGTCCAGGGCGCGGATGGTCACGTCGTCGGTCAATGCATGATGTCCCCGCCATTGGGCGAGAGCGTCGCGCCGCAATAGTAGCTCCCGCCCGGCCCCGCCAGCAGCAGCGCGGTGGCCGCCACCTCCTCCACCCGCCCGAGCCGGCCGAGCGGCAGCCGCGCCTCCACCTCGGCCCGCCAGGCGGGGCCGCGGCTTGCGGTCAGGTCCGTCTCGATGGGGCCGGGGGCGATGGCGTTCACCAGCACCCCCTTCGGCCCCGCCTCATGGGCCAGGGCGCGGGTGAAGCCGATGACGCCGGCCTTGGCCGCGCAATAGGGCACGATGCCCGGCGCCCCCTTCAGCCCGAGTTGCGAGGCGATGTTGATGATCCGCCCGCCCCCGCGCGCCACCATGCCCGGATAGACGGCCTGGGCCATGAAGAACATGCCCTTGAGGTGCACATCGCTCACCCGGTCGAACTCCGCCTCCGTCACCGCCTCGAAGGGCGCGCGGATGTTGAGCCCGGCGTTGTTCAGCAGGATGTCGCAGGGGCCGAGCGCGGCCTCGGCGGCGGCGGCGAAGGCGCGTATGGCCGCCACATCGCCCATGTCCGCCTCCATCTGGAAGCCGCGCCGCCCGCGCGCGGTGACGGCCTGAACGAGCCCGCGCGCCTGTTCCTCGTCGCCGAGGTGGCAGATCGCCACATCCGCCCCAGCCTCGGCGAAGGCGATGGCGCAGGCGCGGCCGATGCCGCGGCTGCCGCCCGTCACCCAGGCCACCTTCCCCGCGAGCGGCCCGCTCATGCGCCGAGCCGCCGCATGGCCCGGGCGAAGCCCTCGCCGATCTCGCGCTCCTTCAGGTGCCGCCCTCCCTCCACCACGACGCGGCCCGCCACGGCCACGCTGCGCACCATGCGGTCCTGCGGACCGAAGGCCCAGGCGTCGAGCAGCCCGTCGCCCGCGCGACCGATCAGGGTGGGGTGGGTTTCGTCCAGCTCCACCAGGTCGCAGCGCAGCCCGGGCGCGAGCGCGCCCATCGCCACCCCGGCCGCCTGCGCGCCCCCGGCCAGCGCCGCCTCGAGCAGCGCCCGGGCGGGGTGCGGGTGCGCCTCGTCCGTGGCGACGGAGCGCAGCTCGAGCGCGAGGCGCTGGCTCGTCTCCACCTGGCGGATTTCCGCGGCGGGGCAGACGCCCACATGGCTGTCCGTGCCGAGGCCGAGCCGCCCGCCCGCGGCGCGGAACACAGGCAGCGGGAAGATCCCGTCGCCCAGCGAGGCCTCGGTGCTGGGGCAGAGCCCCGCCACCGCGCCGGTGGCGGCGAGGCCCCTCGCCTCCTCCTCGGTCATGTGGGTGGCGTGGATGAGGCACCAGCGCCGGTCGAGCGGCGCGTGGCGCAGCAGCCACTCGACGGGGCGCAGCCCGGTGGCGGCGCGGCATTCCTCCACCTCGCGCCGCTGCTCGGCGGCGTGGATGTGGATGGGCGCATCCAGCCCCGCCAGCGCCTCCAGCATGGCGGGCGTCACCGCGCGCAGGCTGTGCGGCGCCACGCCCCAGGCGGCGAGCGGCTGCTGCGCGCAGGCCGCGCGCACCGCCTCGAGGATCGCCATGAAGCCGTCGAGGTCGTTGAGGAAGCGCCGCTGCCCCTCGACCGGCGGCTGGCCGAAGATGCCGCCATGGCGGTAGAGCGAGGGCAGCATCGTGATGCCCACCCCCGCGCGCCGCGCCGCCGCCATGTGGCGCAGCGCCATCTCGGCGCGATTCGCGTAAGGCGCGCCGTCGCGGTCGTGATGCAGGTAGTGGAACTCGCAGACCTGCGTGAAGCCGCGCGAGAGCAGCTCCGCATAGAGCTGCGCGGCCACCGCCTCCGCGTCCTCGGGCGTCATGCCGAGGGCGAAGCGGTACATGGTCTCGCGCCAGGTCCAGAAACTGTCGCGGCCCGCGGGGCTGCGCCGCTCGGCCCCGCCGGCCATGGCGCGCTGGAAGGCGTGGCTGTGCAGGTTCGCAAGCCCGGGCAGCACATGGCCCGCGAGCCGCCGCGCCGCCGGCGCGCGCGCGCCGGGGGTGACGGCCGTGATCAGCCCGT
>JBKBSR010000486.1:0-1771 GCA_046291055.1 Roseococcus sp. | reverse complement strand
GTGGTGGTGGGGGGGTGGTGCCCCACTGCGCGCCCCTCCTCGCCTGGCGCGGCGGCGCGGCGGCGGCCGCGCGCGCCGCCCTCCTGGCCCTGCACGCGCAGGGCGCGCTCTCGGAGGAAGCGCTCGGCAGGCTGTCGCAGGAGTTCGATTTCGAGGAAAACCGCGTGCGTCGCGCCCTGGGATAGAGCCATGACCCTCGCCGCCCCCCTCGCCGCCGCCCGCCGCGCCCTGCTCGACCTCTCGACGCGCAACCGCCTCCTCGCCCTGCCCGCGAGCGGCCGGGCGCGCGGCGTGATCCGCGTCGAGGGCGAGGACGCCGGCTTCGTCGTGGCGCAGCTCGCCGCCGGCAAGGCCTTCGGCTTCGAGGCCGCCGGCCCGGCCGAGGCGGGGCGCGGCCGGCGCGCGCCCAGGGCCGAGGGCGTGGCGGTGGCGAAGGCCGAGGCCGGCGCCGAGCAGTGGCGGCGCGACGCCAACCTGCGCGCGGCGCTGGGGCCGGAGGAGCTCTCCCGCCGCCTGCGGGATCTGCTGAACGACGCGCGCACGGCGCGCGAGGAGAGCGGCGTCGCCGCGCTCTTCCTCGCCGTCGGCGCGCTCACCTGGTTCGACCCGGCCACCCCGGCCACGCCGCGCCTCGCGCCGCTCGCCCTCATCCCCGCCACGCTCGAGCGCGAGGGTGTGAGCAGCCGCTACCGCCTGCGCGCGAACCCTGAGGAGGCGATGGAGAACCTCTCGCTGCGCGAGAAGCTCGCCGTCGAGTTCCGCATACCGCTCCCCGAGTTCGCCGACTACGAGCCCGCGCGCTGGGCCGAGGCGGTGGCGGCGGCGGTGGCGGGGCGCGCGGGCTGGTCGGTGGAGGCGGATGCGCTGGCGCTCGGCCTCTTCGCCTTCTCGAAGTTCCTGATGTGGCGGGATCTCGACCCCGAGGCGCATCCCGGCCTGCTCGCCCACCCGCTGCTGCGCCGCCTGCTCGACCCCGTGGCTCCGCCGCCCGAGCCGCCGCCCTTCGCCGACGACCCGGATGTGGACGCGGAAATCCCGGTCGAGCGGCTCGATCACGTGCTGGAGGTGGACGGCAGCCAGGCGCTGGCGGTGGAGGCGGTGCGGCGCGGCCGCTCGCTGGTGATCCAGGGCCCGCCCGGCACGGGCAAGAGCCAGACCATCGTGAACATCCTCGCCCAGGCGGTGCTGGACGGGCGCAGCGCGCTCTTCGTGGCCGAGAAGGCCGCGGCGCTGGAGGTGGTGAAGCGCCGGCTGGAATCCCTCGGGCTCGGCGCGGCGGTGCTGGAGCTGCACAGCGAGAAGACGTCGAAGCGCGCGGTGCTGGACGAGCTGCGCGCCACCCTCGCCCTGCCCCCGCCGCCGCCGCGCGCGCGCGAGGAGGCGATCCAGCGCCTGGGCGACCTGCGCGGGCGGCTCAACCGCCACGCGGCGGCGATGCGCGCCACCGTCGGTGACTCCGGCATGGTGGCGCAGGAGGTGATCGCCCGCCTCGCGCGGATGCGCGCGGCGGGCGAGGCGCCGCCGCCCTTCACCCTGAACGCCGCGGGCTGGGACGGGCCGCGCATCCGCGCGCTGCGCGCGGCGGCGCGGGAGCTGGGCGCGCGGGCTGCCGGCGCGCGGAGCCCCTGGCGCGGGGTGCGGCCGGATCTGGACGCGCTGGCGGCCGACCGGCTGCTCGCGGCGCTGCCGCGCGCGCTGCGCGTCCTCGCCGCCGTCCCCGGCACCCTGGCCGAGGCGCGCGCGGCCGAGATCGCCGAGGCGCTGCGCACCC
>JBKBSR010000485.1:0-1776 GCA_046291055.1 Roseococcus sp. | reverse complement strand
CCATGCGCGCGAGCAGCAGCAGCGCGGCCGCCGCCTCGTCCTCGGCCTCCGCCATGCGCGGCAGCGCCTCCATCACGCCCCGGCCCAGCTCCGCCGCCTCGGCGAGCGCGAAGAGGGCGACCAGCCCCGGGCCGCCGCGGTGCGGCGCGACCGCCCCGGTGGCGAGATCGGCCCAGGCGGGCACGGGCACGGGGCCGGCCCCGCGCCAGAAGCCGAGCACGGCGGCCACCGGGGGCTCCCGCCCCAGCCCCGCCCAGCACAGGTGCAGCACCGCCATCGCCCCTTCGGCGGTGAAGCGCGGCGGCCAGCCCTTCGCCCAGCCGAGCCGGCCGGAGGCGCGGTCCAGTTCCAGCCAGTCCGCCGGCAGACGCCAGGGGCCGAAGCGCGCACGGCGCAGCAGGGAGAGGCCCTCCTCGCGCAGCACGGCCCAGCGCGGGTCGGGCGCCTCGCGCTCCAGCGCGGCCAGCGCGGCGAAGGGGATTCCGCCCGCCGCCACCACCGCGCGGGTGGCGTTGGCGAAGCCTCCCGCCGCGGGCAGCAGCAGCATCGGCCCCGGCAGCGGCAGCACGCAGCGCTGCAGCACGTCGCGGGCCATCTCCTGGCCGAGGCGGCGATAACCCGCATCCCGCCAGTCGCGCCCGGCCGCGCAGAGCGCCCAGGCGGCCAGGAGATCGGCCTGGCTGGCGTTGTTCACATCCAGCGGGGCGCGGCCGGGGCCGTCCTCGTGCCGCCAGACCCAGAGCCGGTCGTCCGGTCGCGCCAGCACGCTGCGGGACCAGGAGAGCACCCGCGCGAAGCCCGCCCGGTCCTCGGCGCGATGGGCGGCCAGCAGGGCGGTCGCCTGCAGGAAGGAGTCGGTGACGGCGGGCCGCCCCGTCACGCGCATCCGCCCCTGGGGGCCGAGGAAGCGCCGGCGCACCCACTCCCAGTCGGCGCGCGGGCCGGGCGGTTCCGCACCGCGGGCCGCGCGAGGGGCCATCCCCGCGGCCAGGGCCGCGGCCAGCACGGAGCGGCGGCCAGGGACGAACATTCATTCATGGTTGCACGGGCGAGGACGCCACGCCACCGCCGCGCGCCCCCGCGCGGGGCCGATCCGCGGCGCGCGGCGGGCGAAACATCCTGTTCAGCGGCGCGATTGCGTCGCTCCATGCCGGCCCATAAGATGCGGCGCATGCATAGGCAGCGCGCGTCCTGGCCTGCCAGCGGTTGATTCGCCGCAAGGCCCGGCAGGCGCGGGCCGCTATGGTGCGCTGTGTCGCCCCCGGCAGGCGGGGCGCGCTTTCGCACCGGAGAGGCGGGGGATGGCGGGGAAGGCAGGGCAGGCAGGGCTGCACGGGCAGGGCAGGACGGCCCTTTGCACGCGGCGGCGGGCGCTGGCGCTGCCGCCGGCCCTTCTCGCGGCCCCGCCCGCCCTCGCCTCCGCCCCTGCGGGCGCCCTGGACGCGGCGCGCCGAGCGGGGCGGCTGCGCGTGGGCGTCACCACCTGGCTGCACACGCTGCCGCGGCCACCTGCCCCGTCCAAGGCGCCGCCGCGCGACGCCTTCGGCGAGGCGCTCGCCCGGCGCCTCGGGGAGTTGCTGAACCTCCGCGCCGAGGTCGAGCACCTCCGGTTCAACGGCCAGTCCCTGGCCTGGCTGGCGGAGGGGCTGGTGGACTTTGCCCTGCCCCTGCCCATGACGCGCCCGGCGGCGCGCGCGGTGATGTTCGCCCGGCCGCACCTGCTGCTGGACAGCGTGGTGCTCGCCCCGGCGGAGCCGCGGCAGCGCCGGCGCCTCG
>JBKBSR010000484.1:0-1778 GCA_046291055.1 Roseococcus sp. | reverse complement strand
CCCGCCGTGCTCGCGGCGGCGGCGCAGGAGGCGCCGATCCTCGTCACCTCGCCGCGCTATCGCCGCCCGCCGCGCCCGCCCGAATACCCGCCCCGCGCCCTCGATCTCGGCCTGAGCGGGACGGTGCTGGTGCGCGCGCTCGTCTCGCCGGAGGGCGAGACGCAGGAGACGCGCATCTGGCGCTCCTCCGGCCATGCGCTGCTCGACGCGGCGGCGGTCGCGGCCGTGCGCCGCTGGGCCTTCGAACCCGCCCGCAGCGGCGGGCGCCCCGTCCCCGCCTGGGTCGAGGTGCCCGTCCATTTCCGCCTCGACTGACAAGGGGAGTCATCGCCCATGCCATCCATCGCCGACCGCTACGCCGCGCTGACCAGAGAGGCCGGCAAGCCGCTGCGCGCGCGCGACGCCGCCGTACGCCTGGGCGTGACCGAGGCCGCCCTCGTCGCCTCCGGCGCCACCGGCCCGGCCACGCCGCTGCGCCCGAACTGGGCGCGGCTGATCGCGGCCATGCCGGCGGCCGGCCGCGTCATGGCGCTGACCCGCAACGAGCATGCGGTCCATGAGCGCAAGGGCCGCTTCGAGGATGTCTCCTCCGGCCCCGGCCACATCCTGGTGCTCGGCCGGGACATCGACCTGCGCCTCTTCCCCGGCCGCTGGGCGCATGCCTATGCGCTGGGCGGCGAGCGCCCCTCGATCCAGATCTTCGACCGCGAAGGCATCGCTGCCCACAAGGTCTTCGCGACCGAGGGCACCGATGCCGATGGCTGGGCGCGCATCATCGCCGACTTCACCGCCGAGGCCGCCGCGCCGCCGCCCGAGGCGCCGCCCGCCCCCGGCGCGGCCACTGCCGAGAAGGCGGTGGACGCCGCGGCCCTGCGCAGCGACTGGCTGGCGCTGCGCGACACCCATGACTTCTTCCCCATGCTGCGCCGGCATGAGGCCTCGCGCCGCCAGGCCTTTCGTCTCGCGGGGGAGGACCTCGCGCTCGAACTCGCGCCCGAGGCCGGGGCGGATGCGCTGCGCCTAGCCGCGCAGGCGGAGGTGCCGGTGATGGTCTTCGTCGGCAACCGCTCGGCCATCCAGATCCATACCGGGCCGGTCAAGCGGCTGGTGGACATCCCCGGCTGGTTCAACGTGCTCGATACCGACTTCAACCTGCATCTGCGCCAGGCCGGCGTCGCCTCCGCCTGGCGGATCGTGAAGCCCACCGAGGACGGCGCCGTCACCTCGATCGAGCTGCTGGACGCGGCCGGCGAGGTGGTCGCGCTGGTCTTCGGCGCGCGCAAGCCCGGCAAGCCCGAGCGCGAGGACTGGCGCGCCATCGCCGCCCGCATCGCCGAAAGCCACGCGCGGACGCGCGAGGCGGCGGCATGATGCTGCCCCGCCGCGCGCTCGCCGCGCTCGCCGCCACGCTGCCGCTGCGCCCCGCGCGCGCGGACGTGGCGGGGCCCGCGCGCATCGTCTCGGTCGGCGGGGCGGTGACGGAGACGGTCTTCGCCCTCGGCGCCGGCGCGCGGGTGGTCGCGACGGACAGCACGAGCCTGTTTCCCGCCGCCGCGCACGCGCTGCCCAAGGTGGGCTATTTCCGCGCCCTCGCGCCGGAGGGCCTGCTCTCGCTCGGGGCCGACCTGATCCTGCTCTCGGCCGATGCCGGGCCGCCGCAGGCGATCGAGGTTCTGCGGGCCGCGGGCGCGCCGCTGCAGGTCGTGCCCGAGGCGCAGGACGGGCCCGGGATCGCGCGGCGCGTGCGCGCCATCGCCGCGGCGCTGGGGCTCGACGGC
>JBKBSR010000483.1:0-1778 GCA_046291055.1 Roseococcus sp. | reverse complement strand
TGCTGCTCGCCGCCATCGGCGCGCTGCTGCTGGCCGAGGCCGCGGCGGGCGACGCGCTGCATCTCGGCGCCGAGCCGGGCGGATGGTGGCGGGCACCGGCCGGGGCGGTGGCCGGGGTGGGGATCGGCCTCGTCTCCTCGCTGCTCGGCGTGGCGGGGGGCGAACTCATCATCCCGACGCTGATCTTCGGCTTCGGGGTGGACATCCGCACCGCGGGCACGGCGAGCCTGATCATCAGCCTGCCCTCCGTGGCCGTCGGCGTGTTCCGCCACGCCCGTGCCGGGGGGTATCGCGACCGCGCCGCCTTGGTCGGCATCGGCGTGCCGATGGCCGCGGGCTCGGTGCTCGGCGCGCTGGCCGGCGCGGCGCTGCTGCCCTTCGTGCCGGCGGGCGCGCTGAAGCTGATCCTGGGCGTCATCCTGCTCGTCTCCGCGGTCAAGCTGTGGCGCAAGGGGGCGGCCAAGGCGGCGGCCGCGTGGGCGGCTGCGGCGCGATGAAGGGCGCCGTGCTGGTCCTCGGCGCGGGGGACATGGGCTCGGCCGTCGCCCGTGCGCTGCATGCGGACGGCTGGCCGGTGGCGATCCAGGACGATCCCGCCCCCACCCATCCGCGCCGCGGCATGGCCTTCGCCGATGCGCTCTGGGACGGGTGCGCGACGCTCGCCGGCACCCTGGCGCGCCGTGCCGATGTCGCGCGGGCGCTGGACGGGATTCTCGCCGCGCGGGAGGCGATCGCGATCACCGCCCTGCCGCTCGAATCCGTGCTCGCCGCGGGGCTCTGGGTGGCGCTGGTGGATGCGCGCATGCGCAAGCGCGCCGTCCCGCCCGATCGTCGCGGCCTTGCACCGCTCGCGATCGGCCTCGGCGTCGGTTTCGTCCCGGGCGCGAACTGCGACATCGCCATCGAGACGAGCTGGGAGGCGCTGGGCCGGGTGCTCCGAACCGGAGAGACGCTGCCGCTGCGCGGCGAGCCGCGCGCCATTGCCGGTGTGGGCCGCGAGCGCGCGGTCTATGCGCCCGGGGGCGGCATCGTCCGTACCACCCATCGCATCGGCGACGCGGTGGCGGCGGGCGAGCCGGTGCCGGAACTCGGGCCGCATGTGCTGCGCGCGCCGCTCGCCGGCTGCCTGCGCGGGCTGGTGCGCGGCGGCGCCGCGGTGCAGGCGGGGGCGAAGGTGCTGGAGGTCGATCCGCGCGGCGATCCCGCCCTCTGCTTCGGTCTCGGCGAAAGGCCCCGGCGCGTCGCCGACGGTGTGCGAGCGGTGCTGGCGGCGGCGGTCGCCCGGCCCTGACGCGCGCGCGGCTGCCCCACATGCCAGCGGGGCGCGCTGGTGCGGCCGCGCGCGGAGCCAAATCCCGATGCCCGGCGGACAAGGGTGGATCCTTTGTCCGCAGGGCATCAGGAGGCGTCGCGGAACAGCCGCGGCACGACTCGCAGGAAGACCAGCATTCCGAGCAGCTCGACCAGGGACTGCAGCACGATCACCAGCGCCGCGACGCTCCATCCGGCGGGCAGCGCCAGGGCAAGCGGCAGCACCACGAAGGAATTGCGCGTCCCGAGGCTGAAGGCGACCGCCCGGCCCGAGGCCGCCGGCAGCGCGAGGCCGCGCGCCACCAGCAGCCCGAGCGCCAGCGCGCCCGCGAGGAACAGCACGAACACCGCCGCCACCGCCGCGAGCCCCGCCAGCGCCCCGGCCAGCGTGCCGCCCTGGCCGAGCGCGATCAGGAACACGACGCCGGCCAGCAGCGGCACGGGCGCGGCACCCATGGCGCGCACCA
>JBKBSR010000120.1:0-8658 GCA_046291055.1 Roseococcus sp. | reverse complement strand
TGTGGTGGGGGGGGGGGGTGTGGGGGGGGGGGCAGACCCGGCTCAGCAACCACCCCCCCCCCCCCCCCCCCCCCCCCCACCGCCTGGCCGCCGAAGTCGAGGATCATGTGGCGCGCCACCAGCCGCTCCGCCCCGGCGGCGAGTTCCGCCCGGGCGCGGAAGGCGCCAGGGGGGGCGGGCATGAGGGCGGCGAGGCTCGGCCCCTCCGCCTCCAGCCGCCCCTCGAAGCCGCCCTGCGGCAGCAGCGCGCCGCGCGCGCGCAGCGTCGCCCCCTCGGCCTCGCCGGTGAAGTCGAGCGCGCCCACCCCGTCATCCGCCGCGCGGCCGAGCACGGCCTGGAAGCGCATGGGCCGTCCGCGCCAGGAGAGGCGGCCCTCCGCGGTCAGCGCCTCCGACGCGCCGCCGGCGGTCAGCCGCGCCGTCACCCCCTCCACCACCGCCCCGCCGATGAGGATGCGGCTGTCCTCGATCCGCGCGTCCAGCTCCGTCAGCCAGCGCGGGGGCACGAGGCCGGGCAGCGCGTCCGGCGGCCAGGGCAGGCGGATGTCGGCGCCGAGCAGCGCCAGCTCGCGCACCTCGATGCGGCCGGCGAGCAGCGCGCCGAGAGCAAGGCGCAGCCGCAGCCCGCGCGCGGCCATGCGGATGTCGTCCTCCGCCTCGCCGATGAGGACGCGCTCGGCCTCGATGCGCGGCTGCGGCAGCAGCACGAGCTGCACGGGGCCGGCGAGGGCCACCGGCCGGCCGAGCCGCTCGGAGGCGATGGCCGCGAGGGTGATGCGGTGCCGGTCCCAGTCGAGCCAGGGCGGCAGCAGCCAGGCGGCCGCCGCCACCGCGCCGCCCAGCGCCGCGAGCAGCCCGAGAAGGAGGCCGCGCCGCCTCACGCCCCCTCGCCGGGGGCGCCCCAGCCGCCCCCGCCCGGCGTCTCCACCACCAGCGCGTCGCCGGGGCCGAGCCAGGCCTCGCCCCGGTGGCCGGGCAGCGGCGTGACGGCGCCGTCCGCGCGCTCCACCCATTGCCGGCCCGGCGCGCCATCCGCCCCGCCATGCAGCCCGTGCGGCGCGACGGTGCGGCGCGAGGCGACGATGCTGGCGTGCATGGGCGCGAGGAAGCGCAGCCGCCGGCGCACTCCCTCGCCGCCGCGCCAGCGCCCCGCCCCGCCCGAGCCGCGGCGGATCGAGAACTCCTCGAGCCGCACCGGGTAGCGCATCTCGAGGATCTCGGGGTCGGTCATGCGGGTGTTGGTCATGTGCGTCTGCACCGCGCTCGCGCCGTCGAAGCCCGGGCCCGCGCCGGTGCCGCCGCAGATCGTCTCGTAATACTGGCGCGTGGCGTCGCCGAAGAGCAGGTTGTTCATGGTGGCCTGGGCGCTGGCGCAGGCGTCGAGCGCGGCGAGCAGCGCGTTCGCCGTCATCTGGCTCACCTCCGTGTTGCCCGCGACCACGGCGCGGCCGGGGGTCGGGGCGAGGAAGCTGCCGGGCGGCACCACGATCTCGACGGGCGCGAGGCAGCCGTCGTTCAGCGGAATCTCCTCGCCCACCAGGCAGCGCAGGCAGTAGAGCACCACCGCGCGCGTCACCGCGGGCGGGGCGTTGAGGTTGCCCGGCCGCTCCGGCCCCGTGCCGGTGAAGTCGATGACGGCGCGCCGCGCCGCGCGGTCCACCCGCACCGCGACGACGAGCGGCACGCCCTCGTCGGTGCGCGTCTCGAAGCGCCCGTCCGGCAGGCGGGCCAGCACGCGGCGCACGCTCTCCTCGGCATTGTCCATCACGTGGCGCATGTAGGCGCGCACCACCTCGAGCCCGTGCTCGCGCACCGCCGCGCGCAGCCCCTGCACGCCCGCCTCGTTCGCCGCGACCTGCGCCTTGATGTCCGCCACGTTCACGTCGGGGCTGCGCGCGGGGTGGCGCGCCGAGGCCAGCAGCGCGCGGAACTCCGCTTCGCGGAAGCGGCCCCGCTCGACGAGCAGGAAGTCGTCGATCACCACCCCCTCCTCCTCCAGCGTGGCGGAGTCGGGGGGCGTGGAGCCAGGGGTGAGGCCGCCGATGTCGGCGTGATGCCCGCGCGAGCCGACGAAGAAGAGGATCTCCTCCCCGCCCTCGTCGAAGACGGGCGTGATCACCGTCACGTCCGGCAGATGGGTGCCGCCATTGTAGGGGTTGTTCAGCGCCACCACGTCCCCCGGGCGCAGCGTCGCGCCGCGCGAGCGGATCACGGTGCGCACGCTCTCGCCCATCGCGCCGAGATGGACCGGCACATGCGGCGCGTTGGCGACGAGGCGGCCCTCGGCGTCGAAGACGGCGCAGGAGAAATCGAGCCGCTCCTTGATGTTCACGCTCTGCGAGGTGTTCTGCAGCACCACGCCCATCTGCTCGGCGATGGCCATGAACAGGCTGTTGAACAGCTCGAGCATCACCGGATCGGGCCGCGAGGCGTCGGCCAGCCGGGCCTCGGCCCGCGCCTCCACCCGGTGCAGCAGCAGGTGGTTCCGCGGCGTCACCCGCGCCTCCCAGCCCGGCTCGACGACGATGGTGGCGATCGCCTCGCGGATCAGGGCGGGGCCGGGAATGGCGTCGCCGGCGCGCAGCGCCTCCCGGTCCAGCACCGGCGCCTGCCGGAAGGCGCCGGCCATGAAGACGCGGACGCGATCGAGCTCCGGCACCGGCTCGCCGGGGGGGCGCGGAGGCAGGGGCGTCTCGGCCACCGCCTCGCCGGGCAGGGTCACCTCGGCCAGGGCGGCCTCCACCACGACCTCGCGCTCGGGCGTGGCGAAGCCGAAGCGCTGGCGGTGGGCGTCGGTGAAGGCCGCGCGCAGCGCCGCCTCCTCCTCCGCGAAGGGCAGCGGCAGGAAGCTGTCCGTGCCGGCGTAGCGCAGATGCAGGCGGTGGCGCGCCACAAGCCGCGACGGCTCCGCCCCCTGGCGCGCGAGCTCCGCCCGCCCTTCCTCCTCCAGCGCCGCGAGCCGCGCGCGCAGGGCGGGCATCAGCGCGGGCGAGAGGGGCTGTTCCACCGCCGCCTCGCGGATCGCGCTCTGGTCGGCGAGGCCCATGCCATAGGCCGAGAGCACGCCGGCGAAGGGATGGAGGAACACCGTCTCCATGCCCAGCGCGTCCGCGACGAGGCAGGCGTGCTGCCCGCCCGCGCCGCCGAAGCAGGCCAGCGCGTATTTCGTCACGTCATGGCCGCGCTGCAGCGAGATCTGCCGGATGGCGTGCGCCATGTTGGCGACGGCGATGCGGATGAAGCCCTCGGCCACCTGCTCGGGCGTGCGGGGCTGGCCGGTGGCCGCGCACACCTCGGCCGCCAGGGCCTCGAACTTCGCGCGCACCGTCGCGGCGTCCAGCGGCGCATCGCCGCCGGGGCCGAAGATGGCGGGGAAATGCGCGGGCTGCAGCTTGCCCAGCAGCACATTGGCGTCGGTGACGGTGAGCGGCCCGCCGCGGCGATAGGCGGCGGGGCCGGGCACGGCGCCCGCGCTGTCGGGGCCGACGCGGAAGCGCGCCCCGTCGAAATGCAGGATGGAGCCGCCGCCGGCCGCGACGGTGTTGATCGCCATCATCGGCGCGCGCAGCCGCACGCCCGCCACCATGGTCTCGAAGGCGCGCTCGAACTCGCCGGCATAGAGGGCGACATCGGTGCTGGTGCCGCCCATGTCGAAGCCGATGATGCGCGTCAGCCCCGCCATCGCCGCGGTGCGCGCCGCGCCCACGATGCCGCCCGCGGGGCCGGAGAGGATCGCGTCCTTGCCCTGGAAGCGGCCGGCCTCGGTCAGTCCGCCCGAGGACTGCATGAAGTAGAGCCGGGTGTGCGGCCCCAGCTCCTCCTCCACCTGGCGCACATAGCGCCGCAGGATGGGCGAGAGATAGGCGTCCACCACCGCCGTGTCGCCGCGCGGCACGAGGCGCGGCAGCGGGCTCGCGGCGTGGGAGAGGCTGATCTGCGCGAAGCCCTCCTCGGCGGCGATCTCGCCCAGGCGCCGCTCATGCGCGGGGTGCGCCCAGGCGTGGATGAGCGCGACCGCCACGGCGCGGATGCCCCGCGCATGGGCGGCGCGCAGCGCGGCGCGCGCGCCCGCCTCGTCCAGCGGCTCGATCTCCGTCCCGTCCACCGCCACGCGGCCGGCGATCTCGGCCACCTCCTCGTGCAGCAGGGCGGGCAGGCGCACATCCAGGTCGAACAGGCGCGGGCGGGCCTGGTTGCCGATGCGCAGCAGGTCGCGGAAGCCGCGGTTGACCAGCAGCAGCACGCGCTCGCCCTTGCGCTCCAGCAGGGCGTTGGTGGCCACCGTGGTGCCCATCTTCACCGCCTCGACGAGGCCCTCGGGCAGCGGCGCGCCGGGCGGCAGGCCGAGGATCCGGCGGATGCCGGCCACCGCGGCGTCCCGATAGCGCTCCGGGTTCTCGGAGAGCAGCTTGGCGGTGGAGAGGCGCCCATCGGGATGGCGGGCCACGATGTCGGTGAAGGTGCCGCCGCGGTCCACCCAGAACTGCCAGCCTCCGGCCGCCATCCGTCCATCCCTTCCTTGCGCAGCCGGTTTGGCGGGGCGGGCCGTGGCGCGCAAGGGGGCGCGCGTGCTATCGGCGGCCGCGGGAAAGGGGAGCCGGGCTTGGGGTTCTGGGGCAAGATCATCGGCGGCATCGCGGGCTTCGCCACCGGCGGGCCGCTCGGCGCCGTCATCGGCGCGGCGGCGGGGCATGCGGCGGATACCGGGGCGCTGCGCCGGCGCATCGGGCCGGACGCGGCGAAGCTCGCCGCGCTGCTCGGCTCGAAGGAGCAGCTCTTCGCCATCTCCGTGGTGGTGCTCTCGGCCAAGCTCGCCAAGTGCGACGGGCCGGTGGTGCGCGCCGAGATCGACGCCTTCAAGCGCCTGTTCCGCATCCCGCCCGAGAACATGAAGGACGTGGCCGAGCTGTTCGACCAGGCGCGCGAGACGGCCGAGGAGTTCGAGCCCTTCGCGGACCGGCTGGGCGAGGCCTTCGCCGACAACCGCGCCATGCTGGAGGACGTGCTGGCCGCGCTCTTCCAGATCGCCCGCGCGGACGGGCCGCTGACGCGCGGGGAGGTGCGCTTCCTGCAGCGCGTGCAGCAGGGCTTCGGCCTGGACGCGCCCGCCTGGGAGCGCGCGCGCGACGGGCACGCGCGCCCCGGCATGGGCGAGCCCGCCTTCGACCCCTACGCCGTCCTCGGCCTGCCGAAGAACGCGAGCGACGAGGAGGTGCGCGCCGCCTGGCGCAAGCTGATGCGCGAGAACCACCCCGACGCGCTGGCCGCGCGCGGCGTGCCGGCCGAGTTCATCCAGCGCGCGACGAACAAGGTGGCCGAGATCAACGCCGCCTGGGACCGCATCAAGCGCGAGCGCCGGCTCTAGCCGCCCCATGCGCATCCACGACCACCCCTCGCCCAACCACGACGCGCGGCCGGAGGGCGCCGCGGTGGACATGCTGGTGCTGCACTACACCGGCATGCGCAGCGGCGCCGAGGCGCTGGCGCGACTGTGCGATCCGGCGGCCGAGGTCTCGGCGCACTACCTGGTGGAGGAGGACGGCACGGTGTTCCGCCTGGTGCCCGAGCATCGCCGGGCGCGCCATGCCGGCCTCTCCCACTGGCGCGGGCGGGAGGGGATGAACGCCTGCTCCATCGGCATCGAGGTGGTGAACCCGGGCCATGACTGGGGCTACCGCCCCTTCCCCGCGCTGCAGATGGGCGCGGTGGCGGAGCTGTGCCTCGCCATCCTGGCGCGCCACCCCATCCCCGCGCGCAACGTGGTGGCGCACAGCGACATCGCGCCCGACCGCAAGCGCGATCCGGGCGAGTTGTTCGACTGGGAGGGGCTGGCCGCGCTCGGCATCGGGCTCTGGCCCGCCCCGGCCGCGCCGCCGCCGGAGGAGGAGACGCGCGCGCTGCTCGGCCGCATCGGCTACCGCACCGATCTGCCGCTCGCCACGCTGGTCACCGCCTTCCAGCGCCACTGGCGGGCCGCGCGGGTGGACGGCGTGGCGGATGCCGAGACGCGCGCGCGCATGGCCGGGTTGCTGGCGCGCATCGAGGCTTGACCCGGCGCGCCCCGCGGGCGCAACAGAGCAGCGGTGCCGGGGGGCCGGGCGGCCGCTGGCGCGGGAGCGATCCCGCGCTGGAGGAAAGTCCGGGCTCCACGGGAAGACGGTGCCGGCCAACAGCCGGCGGGGGCAACCCCAGGGACAGTGCCACAGAGAACAGACCGCCCGCGCCGCCACGCTCCGCAAGGGGCCGGGCGCCGCGGGCAAGGGTGAAACGGTGGGGTAAGAGCCCACCGCGCTTCCGGCAACGGCGGCGGCACGGCAAACCCCACCGGGAGCAAGGCCGAATAGGGAGGGCCGAAGCCCAAGCCCCAGCCCGGGCGGAAGGGGGGTCCCGCCCCGCCCTCCGGGTTGGCCGCGCGAAGCCGATGGCGACATCGGTTCCAGAGGAATGGTCGCCCAGGCCCCGCGAGGGGCTGGACAGAACCCGGCTTACAGGCCCCCCGCACCGCGCTCTGTTGCCGAGATGCCACAGCGCCCGAGGAAGCGCGCGAGCCAGGGCGCGCCCGCACAACCGCTCGGACCCGGCATCCCTCCAAGCCATTGATTTCGCTTGCGGTAAGACCCTGTTTACCGCTCGGGCACCCGGAATTATCCCTTGAATCCCCAGATCGTCCCAGCTACAACCGGGCCAGCCCAGGGAAGTGAGTGCGCTCGGGGGGGCGAGACACTTCCACACGGGCTGGTCGGGCGAGCCGACGGGGTCGGGGGGCTCCGTCGGCCGCTGCCCCTCCCGCGTCGCGGGAGGGGCGGACGGCCCTTTCCCCCCTGCGCGGCCAGGCGGGGGGCTCCGACGCTTCGATGGGCGATTTCGTCGGCACAGAGACGAGCACGCTGGACCGCAAGGGTCGCTGCATCGTCCCGGCCGGCTTCCGCCGCGTGCTGCAGGGCGAGGCGCTCTACCTCCGCCCCTCCGTGCGCGGCGCCTTCCTGGAGGGCTGGCCCGCCTCCGCCGTCACCAGCGACGCCGCCCCGCGCCTCGGCCCCACCGACGTCATCGCCCCCGAGGACGACGACCAGCTCTACGCCCTCATCGCCGCCGCCGTGCCCGTCACCCCCGACGGCGACGGGCGCGTGATCCTGCCCGGCGAGCTGATCGCCTATGCGGGGCTGGAGAGCGAGCTCGTCTTCGTCGGCCGCCGCAGCTTCCTCGAGATCTGGTCGAAGCCGGCCTTCGCCGAGCGCATGCGCCAGGCCATGGCCGCCATGGCCGAGCGCCAGCGCGCCGCCGCCGCCCGCGCCAAGGGAGGCGCGGCATGAGCCACATCCCCGTGATGCTCTCCGAGGTGCTCGCCACCCTCTCCCCCCGGGCGGGCGAGGCGATCCTGGATGGCACTTTCGGCGGCGGCGGCTACAGCGCCGCCATCCTGGAGGCCGCCCCCTGCACCGTCTGGGCGATGGATCGCGACCCGGAGGCCATCGCGCGCGGCGCGGCGCTCGCCGCCCGCTTCCCCGGCCGGCTGCACCTGATCGAGGGCCGCTTCGGCGACATGCTCTCCCACCTCGCCGCGCGCGGCGTGACGACGCTCGACGGGGTGGTGCTCGATCTCGGCGTCTCCTCCTTCCAGCTCGACCAGCCGGAGCGCGGCTTCTCCTTCCGCGCCGAGGGGCCGCTCGACATGCGCATGGGGCGCGAGGGGCCCACGGCGGCCGATCTCGTCAACACACTGCCCGAGCGCGAGCTGGCCGATCTGCTCTGGGAGTTCGGCGAGGAGCGCCACGCCCGGCGCGTCGCGCACGCCATCGTCCGCGCCCGCGCCGAGGCCCCCTTCACGACCACGCTGCGGCTCGCCGAGGTGATCCGCCGCGCCGTCCCGCGCGACCCTTCGGGCATCGACGGCGCCACGCGCAGCTTCCAGGCGCTGCGCATCCGCGTGAACGACGAGCTGGGCGAGATCGAGCGCGCGCTCTCCGCCGCGCTCGGCCTGCTCGCGCCGGGCGGGCGGATCGTCGTCGTCTCCTTCCATTCGCTGGAGGATCGGCTGGTGAAGCGCGCCTTCCAGAAGGCCGCCGGCCGCGCCCCCGCCGCCTCGCGCCACGACCCGGCCGCGCTGCTGGCCCGCCCCGCCCCCGCGGGCTTCGAGCTGCTGACGCCCCGCCCCCTTCTGCCCTCGGCCGAGGAGGTGGCGGCCAACCCCCGCGCCCGCAGCGCCCGGCTGCGCGCGCTGCGCCGCAGGGCGGAGGAGGGGCGATGATCCGTCCGCTCACCTTCCTCTCCGCCCTCGCCTTCGTCGCCGCGGGCTTCTACGTCTTCCACACCAAGGAGCAGGTGGCCGGGCAGGAGCGCCAGCTCCGCGAACTGCGCCGCGAGGCGGAGGCCCATCGCGAGCGCACCCGGCTGCTACAGGCCGAATGGGCGCGGCTGAACGATCAGGAACGGCTGCGCGCGCTGGCCGGGGCGCATCTGCGCGACATGCAGCCCATGGAGCCGCAGCAGTTCCTGCGCGCCGAGGACGCGCTGCGCCGCCTGCCCGCCGCGCTGGCCTTCGCCGCCCCGCCGGAGGCCGGCTTCCGCCCGCGCGCCGACGCCCCCTCCTCGCCGAACGAGCCGCTGGTCTTCACCGCCGCGAGCCTCGCGGCCCTGGCCCGCGCCGCAGAGGAGCCC
>JBKBSR010000119.1:0-8674 GCA_046291055.1 Roseococcus sp. | reverse complement strand
CGCCCGAATCGGCGGCGAGATCCCAGCCCTCGGCCAGCAGCCCGGCCCAGCCCGGCCCCTCGGCGCGGGCGCCGAACACCACCGGCGCGCGCGGCGCGAGCGCGCCGCCCGGCGGCGGCGCGGCCGCCACCTCCTTCAGCGCGACGCGGATGGGGCGCGGATCCTCGCCCCCGGGCGGGACGAGAGGCCCCTCCACCACGAGGCCGAGCCGCGTCTCGCCCGCCGGCAGGGCGATGGCGGCCAGCACCTCCTGCCCCGGCATCAGGCCGAACCAGCGCGGCGGCGCCGCGCCGGCGAAGAGCCCCACCCGGTTCATCTCCGCCCATGGGCGCGCGGCGAGGCGAAGCAGCACCGTGGCCGGGGCGGAGAGGCGCAGCGTCAGCGCCCCCGCGGGGCCGACCAGCGCCGCCCCGCCCGGCCCCGGCGCCTCGAAGCCCGCCCCGAGCAGCCCGGCCGCCGCCCAGTCCTCCTCGGTCTCCAGCCCCAGGCGCGCGCCGGGGGCGAGGACGGGGGCGAGCACGGGCGCGCGCTGCGGCGGCGGCAGGGCGGAGAGCTCATCCACCTTGGCCAGGAAATCCGCCGCCACCTCGGGCCAGCCGCGCGGGCGAAACCCCTCGCGGATGCGCGCCTCCGCCGCCGCCAGGGCGGCGCGGTCGGTGCAGAGGCGGCGGATTTCGGCGGCGATGCCGCGCGGGTTGTAGGGGTCAATCGGCAGGGCGAAGCCCGCGCCCGCCTCGGTCGTCGCGCCCTCCTCGCTGGCCAGCACCACCTTGCCCAGCGCCAGCGCCTCGCCCACCGGCAGGCCCCAGCCCTCGGTGAAGGAGGGGAAGACGGTGAACAGGCAGGCGCGGTAGAGCGCCTCCAGCTCCGGGTCCGAGACGCCGTGCACGAGGCGGATGCGCCCGCCGAGGAAGCGCGTGGCCTCGAGCTGCGCCATCAGGTCCTCCACCCGCCAGCCCGGGCGGCCCACCAGCACCAGCGGCGGCGGCGAGAAGCCCTCGGCGAGCAGCAGCCGCCAGGCCTGGAACAGGGCGAGGTGGTTCTTGCGCGCCTCGATGGTGCCCACGCAGAGCACGAACTCCCGCCCGCGCAGGTCGGCGAGGCGCGCGGGCCAGTCCTGCGGCCCCGGCGGGGCGCCGGCATTCATCCGGTGCGCGAGGGGCACGGGGCGGATGGGCAGGGCGGACGCGCCGAGACCGGCCAGCGCCGCCTCCAGCTCCCGCGCCGTCCAGGCGCTGATGGTCAGCGCGAAATCCCACAGCCGCGCGCCCTCGGCGAGGCCCTGGCGATAGGCGCGCACCGTGCCCTCGCTGGTGTATTCGGGGTGGGTGACGGGGATCAGGTCATAGACCAGCACGCCGATGCGGATGCCCGCCGCGCGCAGCCGGGCGAGCGCCGCCGGCGCCCCGGCCCAGAACCAGAAGGCGCCGAGGATCAGGAAGCGCCGCGCGCTGGGCAGATGGGTGGGCCGGGCGCGGTCCATCGCCTGGGCGACGAGCTGGCGCGCGCGCTCGATGTCGTGCCGCTCGGCGAGGCAGTAGGCGAGCAGGGCGCGCAGATCCGCGGGCTCGATGGTCCAGAGCGGGCCCATGCGCTCGGCGAGGAAGACGAAGCGCGCGCGGGAGGCCGCCTGCGCGTCGTTCAGGATCCCCTCGGCGAGGCCGAGCTGCACGCGCTGGATGCCGGTGGCGCGGCCCGTCTCCTGCAGCAGGTTCAGCAGGTCCGTCACGTCGTAGAGGTCGGGGCCGCCGGGCGCGCCCTCCTCCGGCGCGGCGCCGGCGATGCGGCGCAGGAGTTGCCAGTGGCGGCGGTCGGGCAGGCGCGTGAAGGCGCGCTCCGCGGCGGCGCGCGCGGCCTCCCGGTCATGCGCGGCGAGCAGCGCCTCGGCCAGCGCGCGCCAGGCGGCGGGATCCTCGGGGCTCGCCTCGGCGGCGGCGCGCAGCGCGGCGAGCTCGGGCGTCTCGGCCGCGGGGGCGGGAGGGCGCGCGGGCGGGAGATGGACCGCCGGGACCGCACCCGCGGGCAGCAGGGCGCGCAGCTCCTCGGCCGCATGGTTCACGGGCGCGAGCTCGGCCGAGAGCTGATAGGCGCGGACCGCCTCCTCCAGCCGGCCCATGAGCTTCAGCACATGGCCCAGATGCAGCGGCGGGTCATGGTCGCGCGGGGCGAGCGCCATGGCCTCGCGATAGGCCGCCTCCGCCGCCTCGAGACGCCCGGCCTCCTTCTCGGCATGGCCGAGCTGCACCCAGATGGGCGCATCGGCCGGATGGGCCTCGAGGTGGCGGCGGTAATGGGCGGCCGCCTCCTCCCAGCGGCGCGCGTCGCGCGCGCGGTCGCCCAGCAGGCGGGGGCTCGGCGGGGGGCGGCGGAAGCGACGGAGCAGCCCGGCGATCATCGCCCCTGCCCTGCCCGCGCCGCCCGATGCCGCCGCATGCCGCCTGCCCCCGAGATGGCGGGGCCCCTCGCCCCGACCCATGGTTTCGAGGCCGCGCGGCGGCGCGTCAAGCGGCGATGGGCGCGCGGGCCGCCGCTCCCGCGCGCGCGCTCACGCGCGCCCGTTCGGCCATCCCCCCCAGGGTGAACGCCCGCGCCCTCAGGCGCGTCCCTTCGGTCATCCCCCCACGGTGAACGTCCGCGCCCTCAGGCGCGTCCGTTCACCAGCGCCTCGTAGTCGCGCATCAGCGTCTCGGTGATGGCGCCGGGCGTGAAGTGGTGGTCGCCGATGCGGCGCACCGGCGTCACCTCGGCGGCCGTGCCGGCGAGGAACACCTCGGTGGCGCGCGGCATCTCCTCGGGCCTGATCACGCGCTCCACCACCTTCATCTGCCGCTTGCGGGCGAGCTCCATCACGGTGCGCCGCGTGATGCCGTCGAGGAAGCATGTGGGCGTGGGCGTGTGCACCTCGCCGTCGAAGACGAAGAAGGCGTTCGCGCCGGTGGCCTCGGCCACATCGCCTTTCCAGTCGAGCATCATCGCGTCGTCCGCGCCCTCATCCATCGCGGCGTGCTTGGCGAGCGTGCCGATCATGTAGAGGCCGGCGGCCTTGGAGGCGGTGGGCGCCGTCTCGGGATGCGGGCGGCGCCACTTGGCCATGGCCAGGTGCACGCCCTTCATGCGCTGCTCCACGCCGAAATAGGCGCCCCACTCCCACACCGCGATGGCGAGGTGGATTTTCGTGGCCTTGGCCGCCACACCCATCTCCTCCGCACCGCGCCAGGCGATGGGCCGGACATAGGCGTTGGTCAGCCCGTTCTTCGCGATCGTCTCGTTGCAGGCGGCGTCGATCTGCTCGGCCGTGAAGGGGATCTCGAAGCCGAGGATGCGGCCCGAGGCGATCAGCCGCTCCGTGTGCTCGCGCAGCTTGAAGATGCGGCCATTGTAGGCGCGCTCGCCCTCGAACACCGCGCTGGCATAATGCAGCCCGTGGGAGAGGACGTGCAGATTCGCCTCGCGCCAGGGGCGGAAGGCGCCGTCCCACCAGATGAAGCCGTCGCGGTCGTCGAAGGGAACCAGGGCCACAGCCATTCCTCCAGGTTGGATCACAGGCTTGCGTCCGCACCCGCGAGGGCGTTCCGTTCGGAACGCGGGTGGTTCGCCCGACGCATGATCCTTGCGCTCGACATCGCCTTCTAGAAGGGCCGGGAAAATTGTGTCAATGAAGCTGACCGAAAATCGGAGCATGGCAGCCATGCCGCAACGGCCGGAACCCGAACGCCCGCGCGAGGGCGGCCCCGCGCGCAGCCTCCTCTTCCTGCGCGAGGAGGAGCTGCGCCTCGCCCAGGATCTGCTCTACTTCGGCTACCGCGACTTCACCGCCGGCGCCGACCGTATCCTCGCCGACCTCGGCATGGGCCGGGCGCATCACCGCGTGCTGCATTTCGTGGGCCGCGCGCCGGGGATGAAGGTTGGCGAGCTGCTCGCCATCCTCGGCATCACCAAGCAGTCCCTCGGCCGGGTGCTGCAACCGATGATCGAGCAGGGCTATGTTCGCCAGGATCCCGGGCTGAAGGACAAGCGCCAGCGCCTTCTGCGCCTGACCGAGAAGGGCGAGGCGCTGGAGCGCCGCCTCTTCGAGGCGCAGCGCGAATGGGTGCTGCGCGCCTACCGCGAGGCAGGGCCCGAGGCGGTGGAGGGGTTCCGCCGCGTCATGCGCGGGCTGATGGGCGCGGAGGCGCGCGCCCAGTTCGAGGCGCTGGAGCGCCAGGCCGCCCCCGGCCGCACCACCCCCGCCTTCAGCCCCCGCCCGCTGGAGAGGAAGACCGCCTGACCATGCCCGAGACCGCGGCCGACATCCTGGTGGTGGACGACGACGCGCGGCTGCGCGGCCTGCTGCAGCGCTTCCTCTCCGAGCAGGGGCACCGCGTCGCCGTCGCCGCCGACGCGGCCTCGGCCCGCGCCGCGCTGGCCGCCATGGCCTTCGACCTGCTGGTGGTGGACGTGATGATGCCGGGCGAGAGCGGGCTCGAGCTCGTCGAATCCCTGCGCCGTGCGGGCGAGGAGACGCCGGTGCTCATGCTCACCGCCCGCGGCGACCCGGACGACCGCGTGGCCGGCTTCGAGCACGGCGCGGACGACTACCTCGCCAAGCCCTTCGACCCGCGCGAGCTGGCGCTGCGCATCCGCACCATCCTCAAGCGCGCCCAGCCCGCCGCGCCGCCCGCGGCCGCGCCGCTCGGCCCGATCCAGCTCGGCGCGCGCTGGTACGATCCCGAGCGCAACGAGCTGCACGGCCCCGAGGGCGTGCAGCGCCTGACGGGCGGCGAGGCCGCGCTGCTCACCGCGCTGGCCCGCCGCGCGGGCGAGGTGCTCTCGCGCGAGGAGATCGCCGCCGCGCTCGGCACGCCGGAGGCCGGCGAGCGCAGCGTGGACGTGCAGGTGACGCGGCTGCGCCGCAAGATCGAGACCGACCCGCGCGAGCCGCGCTTCCTGCACACCATCCGGCACCGGGGCTATGTGCTGCGACCGGGGCCGTGATTCCCGCGACGCCGCGCCCCCGCCCGGGGCGAAGACCGCGCGGCGAGACTCCGGCCCGAAGGCCGCCGGCGCCGCCCAGGTGACCTCCCGGCCGCGCAGCCGCCGCGCGGCGAAAGGCCGGCGCGCGGAGCGCGCGCACGCCGTCTGAGGGCAGGAGAGATGCGCCCCGACAAGTCCCTCGCCCGCCGCATCGCCGCGCTGCTGCCGCGCGGGCTGCTCGCGCGCACCCTCATCATCCTGCTGCTGCCCATGGTGCTGCTGCAGGCGGTGGCGCTGCAGCTCTTCTACGGCGGGCAGCTCGACGTGATCTCGCGCCGCCTGACCGGCGCGCTGGCCGGCGACATCGGCTTCGTGGCGAGCTTCATCGAGGAGGTGACGCCCGAACAGCGCGCGCGCATGATGCGCGAGGGGCAGTGGCGCCTCGGCCTCGCGCTCAGCTACGAGGAGGGCGGCCAGCTCGGCCCCGTGCCCGAGCGCCCCGCCTGGTCGCCCCTGCTGCCGCTGGAGGAGGATCTGCAGGCCGCGCTGCGCGAGCGCCTCGCCCTGCCCTTCGACGCGGACTGGCTGAGCGATCCGGCCTCCATCGTGATCCGCGTGCAGCTTCCGGGCGGCGTGCTGCATGTGGAGGCGCCGCGCCGGCGGCTCATCACCAGCACGCTCTACGTGTTCGTGGTCTGGCTGGTCGGCACCGCGCTGCTGCTCGCCCTCGTCGCCGCGCTGTTCATGAAGAACCAGGTGCGCGCCATCCGCCGCCTCGCCGCCGCCAGCGAGGCCTTCGGCCTCGGCCGCGATGCGGGGCCCATCAAGCCCGAAGGCGCGCGGGAGGTGCGGCAGGCCGCGCTCGCCTTCAACGCCATGCGCGAGCGCATCACGCGCTTCGTCGCCCAGCGCACCGAGATGCTGGCCGGGGTGAGCCATGACCTGCGCACCCCCCTGACGCGCCTGCGCCTCGGCCTCGCCATGCTGCCGCGCACGCCCGAGGCGGAGGCCGACATCGCCGCGCTGACCCAGGACGTGGAGGAGATGGAGCGCATGGTCGAGGCCTACCTCGCCTTCGCGCGCGGCGAGGGTACCGAGGCCCTGCGCGAGGCCGATCTGGTTGCGCTGGTGCGCGACGCCGCGGCGAAGGCGCGCCGCGCCGGCGCGGTGGTGGAGGTGGAGGCGCCCGAGACCCTGCCGCTCAAGCTGCGCGCCGATGCGCTGGGCCGGGCGCTGGCCAACCTGCTCGACAACGCGCGCAAGCATGCGGGGCGCATCGCCGTCACGGTGCGCCCGCCCGGCGACGAAGCGCCCGGCTTCGCCGAGGTGGTGGTGGACGATGACGGCCCCGGCATCCCCGAGGCCGAGCGCGCCGAGGCGCTGAAGCCCTTCCACACCGGCTCGCCCAGCGGCACGGGGCTCGGCCTCGCCATCGCGCACGACATCCTGCGCGCCCATGGCGGCGAGTTGCTGCTGGAGCAGAGCCCGATGGGGGGCTTGCGCGCGCGGCTCAGGCTGCCGGCGTGATGCGCTCCATCCCGCCCATCCAGGGGCGCAGCACCTCGGGGATGGCGATGGCGCCGTCGGGCTGCTGATAGGTCTCCATCACCGCGATCAGCGCCCGCCCCACCGCGACGCCCGAGCCGTTCAGCGTGTGCAGAAGCAGGTTCTCCTTGCCGCGGCGGAAGCGCGCCTTCATCCGCCGCGCCTGGAAGTCCCGGCAGTTGGAGCAGGAGGAGATCTCGCGCCAGGCGCGCTGGCCGGGAAGCCACACCTCGAGGTCATAGGTGCGCGCCGCGCCGAAGCCGGTATCGCCCGCGCAGAGGAACACCCGCCGCCAGGCGAGGCCGAGCGCGGTGAGGATCCCCTCGGCGCAGCGCGTCATGCGCTCGTGCTCGGCCTCGCTCTGCTCGGGCGTGCAGATGGAGACGAGCTCCACCTTCTGGAACTGGTGCTGGCGCAGCATGCCGCGGGTGTCGCGCCCCGCCGCCCCCGCCTCGCTGCGGAAGCAGGGGGTGAGGGCGGCGTAGCGCAGCGGCTCCTCCGGCTCGGGGATGATGGAGTCCGCGACGAGGTTGGTCAGCGGCACCTCGGCGGTGGGGATGAGGTAGTGCGCGCCGGCCTGGAACAGATCCTCGCCGAATTTCGGAAGCTGCCCGGTGCCGTAGAGGGTCTGCGCGTTGACCAGCAGCGGCGGGCTGACCTCGGTGTAGCCGTTCCGCTCCGTGTGGACGGAGAGCATCCACTGGCCGAGCGCGCGCTCGAGCCGCGCCAGCGCGCCCTTGAGCACCACGAAGCGGCTGCCCGAGAGCTTCGCCGCGCGCTCGAAATCCATCAGCCCCAGCGCCTCGCCGAGTTCGAAATGCTGCTTCGCGCCCGCGATCTCGCGCGGCTCGCCATGGGTGTGCAGCACGACGTTGCCCGTCTCGTCCCCGCCCTCTGGCACCTCGGCGTCCAGCGTGTTGGGCAGGCGGGAGAGCGCATCGTCCAGCGCCGCGGCGCGGGCGGCGGGATCGAGGCGGGCGGCGGCCTCCATGGCGGCGGCCACCTCGGCCTTCAGGCGCTCGGCCTCGGCCGCGTCGCCGCGCTTCATCGCCGCGCCGATCTCCTTCGAGAGCGCGTTGCGCCGCGCGAGCGCGGCCTCGGTGGCGGCGATCGCCTCGCGCCGCGCCTCGTCGAGGGCGAGCAGCGCCGCCGCCTGGGGCGGCAGGCCGCGCCGCGCCAGCGCCGCGTCGAAGGCTTCGGGGTTCTCCCGCACCTTGCGGATGTCGTGCATGGCTCACTCCACCAGGAGGGCGCGGGTCAGGCCTTGTCCGGCTGGGGCGGCTTCGGCGTGATCCAGGACGCGAAGAGGATCGAGATCTCGTAGAGCAGGATCAGCGGCAGCGCCAAACCCACCTGGCTGATCACGTCGGGCGGGGTGATGATGGCCGCCAGCACGAACATGCCCACGATAGCGTAGCGCCTGCCCTTCTTCAGCGTCTCCACGCTCAGGATGCCCACGCGACAGAGCAGCACCAGCGCCACCGGCATCTGGAAGGCGAGCCCGAAGGCGAGGATCATGTGCATGACGAGCGAGAGATACTCGCTCACCTTCGCCTCGAGCTGGATGGGCACGGTGCCGCCGCCGGCCGGCGTCTCGAAGCTGATGAAGAAGTGCCAGGCGAGCGGGAAGATGAAGTAGTAGGCGAGCGCCGCGCCGAACAGGAACAGCACCGGCGAGGCCAGCAGGAAGGGCATGATCGCGCGCTTCTCGCTGCGGTAGAGGCCGGGCGCGATGAACAGCCAAGCCTGGGTGGCCCACATCGGGAAGCTGAAGAACACCGCGCCGAAGAAGGCCACCTTGAGGTAGGTGAAAAAGGCCTCGTAGAGGGCGGTGAAGATCATCCGCCGGTCGCCCCCGCCCTGGGACATCAGGATGTCCGCCAGCGGCGCGGCCAGGAAGCCGTAGATCTGCGCCGAGAAGTAGTAGCAGACGCCGAACATCACCACGAAGGTGCCCACCGACCACAGGAGCCGCTGGCGCAGCTCCATCAGGTGCTCGATGAGCGGCATCGGCTTGTCGTCGATCGGATCGTCGTCGCGCGCGGTGTTCGACACGATCGGGCCTCAGGCGGTCTTGGCCGGCGCGGGCGCGGCGGGGGCGACGGGCGGCGGCGCCTCCGCGGCCGCGGCGGAGCCGGTCGGCGGGGCCGGGGGCGGCGGTGCGGGGACGGGCTCG
>JBKBSR010000118.1:0-8730 GCA_046291055.1 Roseococcus sp. | reverse complement strand
GCCCCTGGGGCGGGCGGGCCCGCCTTGGGGGCGAATCGCTCCCCCACCTTACACCCCCGGGCGCGGCGCGCCGCAAGGGGCGGAACGATGGCGAGACGCCCCTTGCCTTCCCGCCGCGCCGGCCCCATTCCCGGCCCATGGACACTCCGCCGCCCAACACCCTCCAGCGCTGGCTCACCGGCCCCCGGGTGGGCCCGCTGCCCAGCCACGCCGAGCTGCCCCCGCCCAAGCTCTCCTTCGAGTTCTTCCCGCCGAAGAACGAGAAGCTCGAGCAGGATCTCTGGGCCTGCATCCGCCGGCTGGAGCCGCTGGGGCCGCGCTTCGTCTCCGTCACCTACGGCGCCGGCGGCTCCACCCGCGCGCGCACGCACGAGACGGTGGCGCGGATCGTGAAAGAGACCTCGCTGACGCCCGCCGCGCACCTCACCTGCGTGGGCGCCACGCGCGAGGAGGTGGACGAGGTGGCGCGCGACTACTGGGCGGCGGGCGTGCGCCACATCGTCGCCCTGCGTGGCGACCCCCCGGCCGGCGCGGCGCGCTACGAGCCGCATCCGGGCGGCTACGCCCAGGCCGAGGACCTGGTGCGCGGCCTCAGGCGCATCGCGGATTTCGACATCAGCGTGGGCGCCTATCCGGAGACGCATCCGGCCGCGCTTTCCGCGGAGTCCGATCTCGATTTCCTCAAGCGGAAGATCGACGCGGGCGCGACGCGCGCCATCACGCAGTATTTCTTCGACACCGAGGTGTATCTGCGCTTCCTCGACCGCTGCCTGGCCAAGGGAATCACGGTGCCGATCGTGCCGGGCATCCTGCCCGTCTCGAACTTCGCGCAGGTGAAGCGCTTCTCGGCCATGTGCGGCGCGAGCGTGCCCGCCTGGCTCGAGAAGCTCTTCGAGGGGCTGGAGGAGGACGAGGGCACGCGCCGCATGGTCGCCGCCACCGTCGCCGCCGAGCAGGTGCGGCTGCTGCAGGCGAACGGCGTGGACGAGTTCCATTTCTACACGCTGAACCGGCCTGACCTGACCTACGCCATCGCGCACATCCTGGGCGCGCGGCCGAAGCAGGGGTGAGCGCCGGGCGGATCAGCCCAGCACCGCCACGCACTCGATCTCCAGCAGGAAGTTCGGGCGCGGCAGGGAATAGACGATGCAGGTGGTGCGCGCGGGATAGTTCCCGTCCGGGAAATGCGCCGCGTAGATGCGGTTCATCTCCTCGAAATCCTCGCGCCGCGTGAGGAACACGTTCACCTTCGTCACCCGGCTCCAGTCCGCCCCGGCCTCCTTCAGGATGCCGGTGATGTTCGCCATCACCTGGTTCATCTGCGCGGTGAAGTCGCCAACCGCGAGCCTGCCCTCGGCGTCATAGGCCGGGATGCCGGAGACCCAGAGCAGGTTGCCGCATTTCACCGCGGGCGAGAGCGGCGCCTTCACCTGGAACTGGTCGGGCGGCCGGATGTGCTCGAGCGGCGTCATGGCTCAGTTCACCGTGATGTTGTTGGCGCGGATCACCTGCGCGTAGGTCTCCGCATAACGGCGGATTTCGGCCCCGAAGGCGGCCGAGGGGCGCGCGAGCACGGTGAAGCCCTGCTCCTCCAGCCTGCCCCGGACCTCGGGCCGCGCGAGTGCCGCGGCCCAGGCGGCTTCCAGCCGCGCCCGTGCGGGCGCGGGAACCTCGGCGCGGGTGATCAGGCCGAACCAGGAATCCGAAAGCACCAGCGGGAAGCCCACCTCCGTCATGGTCGGCGTCTGCGGCAACTCGCGCACGCGCGTCTCGTTGGAGATGGCGACGGGCGCGATCTGGCCGAGCTGCGCCGGCTGGATCATGTCCGGCAGGTTGGCGAACATGAACTGGATGCGCCCGCCGATCAGGTCCGTGTTGGCCTGGGCGCTGCCGGTGTAGGGCACATGCACGGCGTTGAGGCGCGCGAGCTCCCGGAACTGCTCGCCGCCGAGATGGTTCGAGGTGCCGATGCCGTAGGAGCCGAAGGAGAGCCCCGCGCCCGGCCGCCGCCCGGCCTCCAGGAAGGCCGGGAAGTCCCGCGCCACCGCGGGGTGAACGGCCAGCACATGGGGCACCACGGTGGCCATCATGATCGGCGCGAAGTCCCGCAGCGCGTTGTAGGGCGTGCTGGGCCGCAGCGTGACGTTGGCGGCGAAGCTGTTGGCGATCATCAGCATGGTATGGCCGTCGGCCGGGGCGCGCTGCAGCTCCACCGTGCCCACCACCGTGGCCCCGCCCGGCCGATGGTCGATCACCACGGGCTGCCCCAGCTCCTGCTGCAGGTGGTTCTGCGCGAGGCGCACCACCGGGTCCATGGTGCCGCCCGGCGGGAAGGGGATGATGACGCGGACCGGCTGGCTCGGCGACCAGGACTGCGCGAGGGCGGGCCGGGCGAGGGGGGCGAGCGGCAGCAAGGCGGCGGCGCGGCGGGGCAGGCGCATGGCGGGCATCCTCTGGTGGCCGGAGGGAAGCCTGCGGCCCGCCCCGCGCCCGGGTCAAGCGAGCCGCGTGCCGATGCGCCGATACACCGGCCGCAGCAGGAAGGGGCTGAGGAAGAGCGGGAACTGGCAGAGCGCGAAGAAGAGCAGGATGTCGCGGTCCGTCGCCGCCGGCAGCACGGCGAGGTAGAGCGCCATGTTGCGGTTGCCCGAGAGCAGCCCGGCCGAGAGCGCCACCCGCGCCCCCGCCGGCCAGCAGGCCAGGGCGGTGGCGAGGTTCAGCGCGAAGCTGCCGGCGAAGGCGAGCGCGAGCCCCGCCAGCACGAAGCCCGGCTCGGCCAGCAGCTTCGCCTGCATCCCGTCCATCACGCCGAAGCCGTAGAGCACCACGACCAGCACCACCGCCCCGTCCACCGAGGGCCCCCAGGCCGCCAGCCGCCCCGGCCCCAGCGCGCGCCGCAGCAGGATGGAGAGCAGCAGCGGCAGCCCCACCACCAGGGCGAGGCGGATCATCAGCCCCTGCAGCGAGATGGCGAGATCGATCCCCATCAGCCCGAGCGCCAGCGGCGGTGCGGTGAAGGGCACGAGCAGGGTGGAGAGCACGGCCGCGACCAGCGCGATTTCGCCATCCAGCCCCACGAGCCGCGCGAAGGCCGGCGAGGAGGTGGCGGCGCAGCCCGTCGCCATGATGACCAGCCCCGCCGCCAGCGGGCCAGTGAGCCCCGCCGCCGTCACCGCCGCCCAGGCCAGCAGCGGGCAGGCCAGCAGCAGCCAGAGCAGCAGCAGCAGCACCATCAGCGGCCGCCGCAGGTAGGAGAGCACCTGCACCGGGTCCACCCGCAGCAGCACCAGCGTCATGAGCACCACCACGGTGGGCGTCATCACGTCGCGCAGCAGGGCGGCGAGCGGCGGCAGCAGCAGCCCCACGAAGATGCCGCCGGCCAGCAGCGCCGCGCCATGGCGGGCCGACCATTCGAGGAAGAGGCGGAGCGGACGGAGCAAGGCGGCGCGCGTGTGGTGGGGCTCCGCCCGATGTTCTATAGGGCGGAGCGTGACGGCAACCCCCGCCCCCGACTACCTCGCCCGCCTCAACGCCGAGCAGCGCGCGGCGGTGGAGACGCTCGACGGCCCGCTGCTGGTGCTCGCCGGTGCGGGCACCGGCAAGACGCGCGTGCTCACCACCCGTTTCGCGCATCTGCTGATGACGGGCCGCGCCCAGCCGCACCAGGTGCTCGCCGTCACCTTCACCAACAAGGCGGCGCGGGAGATGCGCGAGCGCGTCTCCGCCATCCTCGGCCGCCCGGTGGAGGGGCTGTGGCTCGGCACCTTCCACGCGCTCGCCGCGCGCATGCTGCGCCGGCACGCGGAGCTGGTCGGCCTCAAGCCCGACTTCACCATCCTCGACCCCGACGACCAGGCCCGGCTGCTCAAGCAGGTGATGGAGGCCGAGGGCGTGGACCTCAAGCGCTGGCCGGTGAACGGGCTGATGGGCATCATCCAGCGCTGGAAGGATCGCGGGCTGCCGCCCGGGCGCATCCCCGCCGCCGAGGCCAGCGACTACGCGAACCACCGCGCCGAGGCGCTCTACGCCGCCTACCAGGCCCGGCTCGCCGCGCTCAACGCCGCGGATTTCGGCGACCTGCTGCTGCACGTGACGGAGATCCTGCGCGGCGACGCCGAGGTGCTGGCGCGCTACCACCGGCTGTTCCGCTACATCCTGGTGGACGAGTACCAGGACACAAATCTCGTGCAGTATCTCTGGCTGCGTCTGCTGGCGCAGGGCCACAGGAACATCTGCTGCGTGGGCGACGACGACCAGTCCATCTATTCCTGGCGCGGCGCGGAGATCGAGAACATCCTGCGCTTCGAGAAGGATTTTCCCGGCGCGCGGATCGTGCGGCTGGAGAGCAACTACCGCTCCACGCGCCCCATCCTCGCCGCCGCCTCGGGCCTCATCGCGCGCAACGAGGGGCGGCTCGGCAAGACGCTGCGCCCGGGGCGCGGCGACGCGGAGGGGGAGAAGATCCGCGTCGTCTCGCTGTGGGACAGCGAGGAGGAGGCGCGCATGGTGGGCGCGCGCATCGAGGAGGCGCGGCGCGAGGGCCAGGATCTGGGCGAGATCGCCATCCTGGTGCGCGCGGGCTTCCAGACGCGCAGCTTCGAGGAAAGGCTGATCGCGCTCGGCATCCCCTATCGCGTCTTCGGCGGCGCGAAGTTCTACGAGCGCCAGGAAATCCGCGACGCGGTGGCCTATTTCCGCGCCATGGCGAACCCGGCGGACGACCTCGCCTTCGAGCGCATCGTCAACGTCCCGAAACGTGGCCTGGGCGAGACGGCGCTGGCCGCCATGCACCGCGCGGCGCGCGAACAGGGCGTGCCGCTGCGCCTGGCCGCGCAGGGGCTGCTGCAGTCCGAGGCGCTGCGCCCGAAGCCGCGCGCCGCGCTGCGCGAGCTGCTGGAGGGGCTCGATCGCTGGCGCGCCGGCCTCGACCGCGAGGGCCATGTGGTGGTGGCGCAGCAGGCGCTGGAGGAGAGCGGCTACACCGAGATGTGGAAGCAGGACCGCAGCCCCGAGGCGGCGGGCCGGCTGGACAACCTGAAGGAGCTGCTGCGCGCCATGGCCGAGTTCGGCAGCATGGCCGCCTTCCTCGAGCACATCGCGCTGGTGATGGAGAACGACGAGGCCGCCGAGGGCGCGCGCGTCTCGCTGATGACGCTGCACGCCGCCAAGGGGCTCGAGTTCGACATGGTGTTCCTGCCGGGCTGGGAGGAGGGGCTCTTCCCCTCGCAGCGCAGCCTCGACGAAGGCGGCGCGAAGAGCCTGGAGGAGGAGCGCCGCCTCGCCTATGTCGGCATCACGCGCGCGCGCCGGCGCTGCATCATCAGCCACGCCGCCAACCGCCGCATCTACGGCAACTGGACCAGCACCATCCCCTCGCGCTTCCTCGAGGAGCTGCCGCCCGAGGAGGTCATCCGCGAGGGCGAGGCGCCGGCGCCGCGCCTGCCCCATTCCGTCTTCGGCGCGGGGCCGCTGCTGGGGCAGCGCCGCCCGCGGGTAATCGAGGCCGGCGCCTGGGAAGTGGCCGAGCGCCCCGCGCGCACCACCCCCTTCACCGTGGGGCAGCGCGTGTTCCACCAGAAGTTCGGCTACGGCCGCATCACCGCCATCGAGGAGGACCGCCTCGACATCGCCTTCGAGAAGGGCGATCCGAAGCGCGTGCTCGACCGTTTCGTCGAGCCCGCATGAGGCAAGCCGCGTGAAGAAGCACCCCACCCCGCTGGAGACCCTCGCCGTCGAAGCACTGCCCGAGGCCGCGGTGCCGGCCTATGAGGCGGCGCTGGGCAGCGTGAGCCTCGCCGTGGCGCTGTTCCGCGACGAGGCGACCGACACCTGGCGCGTGGAGGCCGTGCGCGAGGCGGGCGCGGACCCCGACGCCCTCGCCTCGGCGCTGGCGCTGGCCGCCGGCCTCTCGGGCGTGGAGGCGACGATGACGCGCGCGCCGACCGAGGCCGATGGCTGGCTCGCGCGCAGCATCGAGGCCTTTCCCGAACAGCCCATCGCGCGGCGCTTCCTCATCCGCCCCACCCATGCGGAGCGGCAGGCCGTGCATGGGCGGCATGTGCTGCTGCTCGACGCGGGCCTCGCCTTCGGCTCGGGCGAGCACGCCTCCACGCGCGGCTGCCTGACGGCGCTGGAGGGCGTCCGCCTGCGCCCCGGCGCGCGGGTGCTCGACCTCGGGGCGGGCAGCGGCATCCTCGCCATGGCGGCGGCGAAGCTCGCGCATGTGAAGGTGCTGGCGACCGACATCGAGCCCTGGTCCGTGCGCATCGCGGAGGAGAACGCGGCGATGAACGGGCTCAAGGGCCGAGTGCGGGCCATCCTCGCCGATGGCTGGAAGCACCGCGCGGTGCGCGCGGGCGGGCCCTATGACCTCGTCTTCGCCAACATCCTGGCGCGGCCGCTCTGCACCATGGCGCGCGACCTCGCGGACCACCTGAAGCCGGGCGGCAGGGCCATCCTCGCCGGGCTGCTCGACCGCCAGGTGCGGATGGTGCTGGCCGCGCATCGCCGCCAGGGGCTGGTGCTGGAGCGGCGGCTGCTGATCGGCCCCTGGGCGACGCTGGTGCTGCGCCGCCGCGCGCGGGGGGAATCTCACGCTTCCGGCGGCCCGTAGCCGCCGCCGCCGCTGGTCATGATCCGCACCAGGTCGCCCCGGCGCAGCCGGCGGTTCTCCTTGCCGCGCAGCTCCTCCACCGTGCCGTCGGGCCGGTGCAGCTCGATGCGGAAGGGCGCGCCCGGGCGCCCGCCGGCCAGCCCCCAGGGCGGCACGAGGCGGCGCTCCACCATGGTGGTCAGCGAGATGTCCTCGGCCAGCACGCGGTAGTCGCGCACCACCCCCTCGCCGCCGCGCTGCCGCCCCGCGCCGCCCGAGCCGCGGCGCAGCGCCATGCGCTCGACGCGCACGGGGAACTCCGCCTCGATCACCTCGGCCGGGGTGTTGTTGGTGTTGGTCAGGTGCACGCGCGTGGCGGCCGCGCCGGGCCGGTCGCAGCGCGCGCCCTCGCCGCCGCCATGCGGCTCGTAGAGCGTCTTCCACGCCCCGGCCGCGTCGCGCCCGCCGAAGATCAGCAGCCCGGAGGTGGTGGGTCCGCCGGCCGAGAGCCGCTCCGGGATGGAAGGGGCGAAGGCGCGGAAGATGGCGTCCACCACGCGCTGGGATGTCTCGTGGTTGCCGCCCACCAGCGGCTTCTCCGGCGGCGGATCGAGCAGCGAGCCTGGGGGGATGGTCAGCCGCAGCGGCCGGTAGCAGCCGGCATTGGGCGGGATCTCGGGGCCGGCGATGGCCTTCATCGCGTAATAGACGGCCGCCGCGGCGACGGAAGGCGTGGTGTTGAGCGGCCCCGCCAGCGCCGGATCGGTGCCCGCGAAGTCGAACAGCGCCTCGCCGCCCTCCAGGGTGATGCGGACATGCACGCGCGCCGGGGCGCCGCCCGGCCCGTCATCGTCCAGCCAGTCCTCGCCCTCGTGCACGCCCTGGGGCAGCCCGGCCAGCGCCTCGCGCATCGCGGCCTCGGAGCGGTCGTGCAGCGCGGCCATGGCGGCCTCCACCACCGCCGCGCCGTGCTCGGCGCAGAGGGCGGCGAAGCGCGCCTCGGCGGCGCGGGTGGCGGCCACCTGCGCCAGCATGTCGCCCTCGCGCTCGGCCGGGCCGCGGGTGTTGGCCAGCACCAGCGCGATCTTCTCCGCATCCGGCCCCTCGGCGGAGAAGAGCCGCAGCGGCGGGATGCGCAGCCCCTCCTGCAGCGCCTCGGTGGCGCTGGCGAGGTAGGAGCCGGGCCAGGCCCCGCCGATATCGGCCCAATGGGCCAGGCTGACGGCGAAGGCGCGCAGCTTCCCCTCGGCGAAGAGCGGGCGGATCGCCTTCACGTCCGGCAGGTGGTTGCCGCCGAGTTCGGGCAGGTTGGTGAACCACACATCGCCCGGGCGCAGCCTTTCCGCCGGCACGCGCGAGAGAAAGGCGCCCACCGTGAAGGCCATCACGCCGAGATGCACCGGAATGTCGCGCCCCTGCGCCACCAGCCCGCCGCCCGCGTCGGTCAGGGCGGAGGAGAGATCCCCCGCCTCGCGCAGCAGGGGCGAGCGGGCGGCGCGCATCACCACATGGCTCATCTCCTCGGCGATGCCGGAGAGCGCGTGGCGCAGCACCTCGAGGCGGAAGGGATCGAGGCTCACGCGCCCGGCTCCAGCCGCAGATGGCCGTGCGCGTCGGGCGTCGCCGCCCAGCCGGGCGGGACCAGGATGGTGGACCACTCGTCCTCGATCACGGCCGGGCCCGCGATGCGGTGCGGCGGGGCCAGCGCCGCGCGCGCATAGCGCGGGGTGGGGGTGGGCGGGCCGGGGGCGAACCAGCAGGGATCCACGGCGAAGGGCTCGGGAGGGCCGAGGGCCTGGGCGGGCGGCGCCGGCGGGGGCGAGCGCGGCTGCCGGACGGTGGCGCGCAGCCCCAGCACCTCCCAGGCCTCGCCGAGCGCGAAGCCGAAGACGGCGAGGTGGCGCGCGCGCAGGGCCGCCGCCAGGGCCGCGGCGTCGCAGCGCCCCGGCGGCAGGGGCGTCTCCAGGGGCTGGGACTGGCCGCGATAGCGCATCAGCGCCACCTCCTCGATGCGCGGCGCGGCGGGGCCGGGCGGCAGGGCGGCGGCGGCCTCGGCGGCCAGGGCGGCCCGGGCGACGGCGAAGCCCTCTGCGTCGAAGCCGGCGGCGTCGAGCCGGAGGGTGCGCTGGCGGATCGCG
>JBKBSR010000482.1:0-1790 GCA_046291055.1 Roseococcus sp. | reverse complement strand
GCGGCGGGGGCCAGGCTGGCGGCGGCGGTCTTGGCGATGGCGGCCTCGGCCTCGTCGGCGACGATGGGCTCGGCCTGGTCGAGCAGAGCGAGCATGGGGCCCTCCAGTGGCCTCTGGTTGCCCGCCCTTATACGAAGCCATCGCAGTAAACGCAACTAACGAAACCGATAGCCGGAGAGGGCACCATGGCCGACGCCACCCGCCGCGTCTCGGTGCGCCTGTCGCTGGACGACGCCGCCCGGGTCAAGGCCGGGCTGCGCGAGGTCGGCGAGACCGGCCAGCGCTCCCTCGACCAGATCAAGGGCGGCGCCGAGCGTGCCTCCCGCTCCCTCGAACTGCTGGATGTCGCCACGCGCGGCATCCAGATCGTAGGCGTGGCGGTCGCCGCGCGGGCGCTGGTCCAGGCCGGCGACGCGGTCACCCAAGGCCTCTCCCGCCTGCAGAACGCCACCGGCTCGGTCGAGCGCGCCGGCCAGGTCTACGAGGCGCTGTACCGCAACGCGCTCCAGACCGGCGTCGCGGTGTCCGAGAGCGTCGACGCCTTCCAGCGCTTCTCGATCGCCGCGCGCGAGATCGGCGCCACCTCCGATCAGGTGGTCCGCCTCGTCGGCGGGCTGCAGCGCGTCGCCATCGTCTCCGGCGCGTCCACCCAGGAAATCAGCAGCGCCACGCTGCAGCTCGCCCAGGCGTTGGCCTCCGGCGTGCTGCAGGGCGACGAGCTCCGCTCCATCCTCGAGGCCATGCCGCTGCTGGCAGAGGGACTGGCGCGCGAGCTCGGCGTCTCGATCGGCGAACTCCGCAAGCTCGGCTCCGAGGGCAAGCTTACCGCCGAGCGGGTGTTCCCCGCGCTGCTGCGCGCCACCGAACGGCTCGGCGCCGAGCTCGACCGCGCGCCCCTCTCGCTCGGCCGCGCCTTCGGGCAGCTGACCGCGGCCACCGAGAACTTCCTCGGCCAGCTCGACCGCGCCATCGGCCTCTCCAACGCGCTGGCCCGGGCGCTCTCGGCCGCCGCCCGCGCCGTGGACAGCGTCCGCCAGGGCGCCGGGCTGCGCAGCGAGGAGGAACGCCTCGCCGGCCTGCGCCGCCAGGCCGAGGCGCTCTCGGCGCAGATCGGCCGGCTGGAGAGCGAGGGCGACGGCCGCGACAGCCTGCGCGCGCCGGTCCGCCGCGGCAGCATCCGCCCCGGCCTGGTCGGCACCGCCGAGCAGCAGGCCGGCGTCGACAGCCGGGTGCGGCTGGAGGAGCTGCGCCGCGACTACTTCGCCACACTGGCCGAGATCGACACCGCCGAGCGGGAGTCGCTCAACCGTCGGCTGGAGGAGCAGGAGCGCGCCGGCCAGGCCGCCGCCGACGCCCGCCGCCGCCGCGCCACGCAGGACGTCCAGGATCTCACCCGCGACCTCGACGACCGCTTCCGGATCAACCGGGAGTATGAGGAGCGCGTCCGCCGGCTGCGCGAGGCGGAGGCCGCCGGTGCCGTCACCGCCGCCGAGCGGACCCGCCTCGAGACCCTGGCGCTGCAGGAGCGCGACGAGGCGCTGCGCCGGCTGGAGCCGCGCATCGCCGCCGTCCGCCGCGCCAGCACCGAGGGCGCGCGGGAGGCGCGCGACACCGAGCGGCAGCTGAACGACCTGCTGCGCGAGCGCGAGCGGCTGATCCAGGACAACGAGTGTATCGCACCCGGTTTTCTGGACGCGGGATTGCACTATGCGGCGCGGCTGAAGGTGGTGTCGAGGCGCGCGGCGCGCGCGTTGCGTGGGCTGAGGTAGCCATTCTTTTGGATGAGCCAC
>JBKBSR010000481.1:0-1793 GCA_046291055.1 Roseococcus sp. | reverse complement strand
CGCGCGCCTGGACGCGGCCTGCGAGCGCGCGCTGCGCCAGCCCGGCGTGATCGAGGGGTTCCAGCGCCTCGCCACCCCCATCGTCTATCGCAACAGCCGCGACTTCACGGCCTTCCGCGACGCGGAGCTCGTGAAGTTCGCGGGGGTGATGCGCGCGGCCGGCATCCGGCCGGGGGATTGATGCGGGCGGCGTGAACGCCGCCCCGATCAGCGCAGCCCCGCGCAGAACTCCTGGATGCGGCGCATCGCCTCGCGCAGCTCCTCCATCGAGGTGGCGTAGCTGATGCGGATGTAGGGCGACATGCCATAGGCCGCGCCCTGCACCACGCCCACATGCGCCTCCTCGAGCAGCGCGAGGGCGAAGTCGGAATCGCTCCCGATGCGCGCGCCGCCGCGCGTGGTCTTGCCCAGGCAGGCGGCGATGTTGGGAAAGACGTAGAAGGCCCCCTCCGGCTTGTGGCAGGCGATGCCGGGGGCCTTGTTCAGCTCCTCCACCACGAAGTCCCGCCGGGCGCGGTATTCGGCCGCGCGCGCGCGCACCAGATCCTGCGGGCCGTCGAGCGCGGCGGCGGCGGCGGCCTGGCCCACGGTGGAGACGCCGCTGGTGGCCTGGCCCTGCATGTTGAACATGGCCTTGATGAGATCGCGCGGGCCGCCGCAGAAGCCGATGCGCCAGCCCGTCATCGCGTAGGTCTTGGACGCGCCGTTGACCGTCAGCGTGCGGTCCCTCAGGCGCGGCTCCACCTGCGCGATGGTGCAGAACTCGAACCCGTCATAGACGAGGTGCTCGTACATGTCGTCCGTCATCACCCACAGATGCGGGTGGCGCAGCAGCACCTGTGCGATGGCCTGCATCTCGGCGCGCGAGCAGGCGGCCCCCGTCGGGTTGTTGGGGAAGTTCAGCAGCACCCACTTCGTGCGCGGCGTGATCGCGGCCTCCAGATCCTCCGGGCGCAGCTTGAAGCCGTTGTTCTGCGGGCAGGAGACGGTGACGGGCACGCCGCCGGCCACCTTCGCCATGTCGGCGTAGCTGATCCAGTAGGGGGCGGGGATCACCACCTCGTCGCCGGGGTCGAGCGTGGCCATGAAGGCGTTGAAGATGGCCTGCTTGCCGCCGTTGGTGACCAGGATCTCGTCCTCGGCGTAGTCGAGGCCGTTGTCGCGCAGGAACTTGCGGCGGATGGCGGCCTTGAGCGCCGGCGTGCCGCCCTGGGGCGGGTATTTCGTGTCGCCCTTCAGCGCCGCCTGGTGCGCGGCCTCGATGGCGTGGGCGGGGGTGGGGAAATCCGGCTCGCCGGCGGCGAGGCTGATGACGCGGATGCCCTTCGCCGCCAGCTCCCGCGCCTTCATGCCCATCACGACGGAGGCGGAGACCTTCACTTCGGCGAGGCGGCTGGCGAGGGCGGGCATGGATGGTCCTGCAAGAAGGTGAAACGGGGCGTGAACCATAGGCCCCGCCCCCCGCAGTCGCCAGACCGTCACGGTTGCGCTATGCGCCGCTGCGCCATGCGTCATTTCCTGGATTTCGAGAAGCCGATCGCCGAGCTGGAGGGCAAGCTCGAGGAGCTGCGCCGCACCAACGAGGCGGGCGGGCTCGAGCTCGGCGAGGAGATCGAGCGGCTGCGCGACAAGGCCGAGAAGCTGCTCGCCGCCACCTACGCGAAGCTCACCCCCTGGCAGAAGGCCCAGGTGGCCCGCCACCCCGAACGGCCCAAATGCCTCGACTACGTGGCGGGCCTCATCGAGGAATGGACGCCGCTGGCCGGTGACCGCGCCTTCGCCGACGACGCGGC
>JBKBSR010000117.1:0-8757 GCA_046291055.1 Roseococcus sp. | reverse complement strand
GGCGGCATCGGGCGCGAGATCGCCCTCGCCCTGGCCGAGGCCGGCGCGAAGGTGGTGATCAACGACGTGGGCGCCTCGCTCGGCGGCGAGGGCTTCTCGGCCACGCCGGCCGAGCAGACCAGGGCGCTGATCGAGCAGCGCGGCGGCCGGGCGGCCGTCAGCACGGACAGCGTCGCCTCCTGGGCCAGCGCGCAGAAGATCGTGCAATGCGCGCTCGACAGCTTCGGGCGCATCGACATCGTGGTGAACAACGCGGGCATCCTGCGCGACCAGATCTTCCACCGCATGACGCCGGAGGAGTGGGAGGCGGTCATCAACGTCCACCTCAACGGCAGCTTCTACGTCAGCCGCGCGGCGGCCACGCATTTCCGCCAGCAGGAGAGCGGCGCCTTCGTCCACATCACCTCCACCTCGGGGCTGATCGGCAATTTCGGCCAGGCGAACTACTCGGCGGCGAAGCTCGGCATCGTGGCGCTGTCGAAGTCCATCGCGCTCGACATGAAGCGCTACAACGTGCGCTCGAACTGCCTCGCCCCCTTCGCCTGGAGCCGCATGACGAGCTCCATCCCCGCCGAGACGCCCGAGCAGAAGGCGCGGGTGGAGCGGCTGATGCGCATGGGGCCGGAGAAGAACGCGCCGCTCGCGGTCTTCCTCGCCTCCGACGCGGCGGCCGAGGTGACGGGCCAGATCTTCGCCCCGCGCATGCACGAGCTGTTCCTGTTCAGCCAGAACCGCCCCATCCGCTCCGTCCACAGCGAAAGCGGCTGGACGCCCGAGAAGATCGCCGAGATCGCCCTGCCCGCCCTGCGCGCCAGCTTCACGCCGCTCGAGCGCTCGGGCGACGTGTTCTCCTGGGATCCCGTCTGAGCCGGCGATGGATTTCCGGCTGACCGAGGAGCAGGCGGCCTTCCAGCAGGTGGTGCGCGGCTTCGCCGAACGCCACCTCGCCGCGGGCGCGGTCGAGCGCGCCCACAGCGTCGGCTTCCCCTGGGACGTGGCGAAGCTGATGGCCGCGCAGGGCCTGTTCGGCATCATGCTGCCCGAGGAGGATGGCGGCCAGGGCGGCACGCTGCTCGACGCCGTGCTGGCGATGGAGCAGATCGCCGCCGTCTGTCCGCGCAGCGCGGACGTGCTGCAGGCCGGCAATTTCGGCGCCTTCCGCACGCTGGCCGAATACGCCACGCCCTGGCAGAAGGAGCGCTTCTTCCGCCCCCTCCTCGCCGGCGAGGCCGTGGCCGCCGTGGGGATGACGGAGCCGGACGCGGGCTCCGCGCTGACCGACCTCACGACCCATTGCGTGCCGGACGGCGCGGGCTGGCGGCTGAACGGGCAGAAGGTGTTCACCACCAACAGCGCCGAGGCCAAGGTCTTCGTCGTCTATTGCCGCTTCGGGCCCGGCGTGGGCGGCATCGGCAGCGTGCTGGTGGAGCGCGGGATGGAGGGCTTCCGCCTCGGCGCGCCCAGCCTCTACATGAACGACGAGGAGTGGTGCGCCCTCTACTTCGACGACGTGTACATCCCGCCCGAGATGGTGCTGCTCGGCCCCGGCGGGTTCAAGAAGCAGATCGGCGGCTTCAACGTGGAGCGCGCGGGCAACGCCACGCGCGCGCTGGCGCTCGGCGAATACTGCTTCGCGCAGGCGCGCGCGCACGCGATGACGCGCCGGCAGTTCGGCCGCCCGTTGATGGAGTTCCAGGGCCTGCAGTGGAAGTTCGCGGAAATGCGCGTCGCGCTCGACGCCGCGCGGCTGCTGCTCTACCGCGCGGCGGCGAACGCCGGCCGCGGCCTGCCCGACGCGCAGGAGGTGGCGATCGCCAAATACGCCTGCAACCAGGCGGGCTGGCTCGCGGCCAACGAATCCATGCAGGTGATGGGCGGCATGGGCTACTCGAAGGATCTGCTGATCGAATACTGCGTGCGCCGCACCCGCGGCTGGATGATCGCGGGCGGCAGCCTGGAGATGATGCGGAACCGCATCGCCGAGGGCGTCTTCGGACAGAGCTTCTCCCAGCGCGCCCCGAAACCCGCATGAAGGCGCTGCTGGCCCCGCAGCGCATCGCCCTCGTCGGCGCCTCGGCCGATCCTTCGCGCCTCACCGCGCGACCGCAGCTCTACCTCCGCCGGCACGGCTACACGGGCGCGCTCTATCCGGTGAACCCGCGCGCCGCCGAGATCATGGGCGAGCGCGCCTATGCGCGTGTCGAGGACATCCCGGACGGGATCGACTTCGCCTACATCCTGCTCGGCACGGATCAGGTGGAGGGGCAGATCGAGGCGCTCGCCGCCAAGGGCGCGCGCGTCGCCTGCGTGCTGGCCGACGGCTTCGCCGAGGCGGGCCCGGAGGGCGCGGCGCGCCAGGCGCGCTGCGTGGCGGCGGCGCGCGCGGCGGGGATGCGCTTGCTGGGCCCCAACTCCATGGGGGTCATCAACATCCCCGCGCGCATCGCCGCCAGCGTGAACGCCGCGCTGGAGGCCGAGGCGCTGCCGGCCGGCCGCCTCGCGCTGGTCAGCCAGTCGGGCTCCATGCTGGGGGCCATCCTCTCGCGCGGGGCGGCGCGGGGCATGGGCTTCTCGCACCTCGTCGCCACCGGGAACGAGGCCGACCTCACCGCCGGCGAGATCGCCGCCATGCTGGTGGAGGAGCCCGGCGTGGACGCGGTGATGCTCTTCCTCGAGGCGATCCGCGCGCCGCAGCACTTCGCGCACGCCGCCTGGAAGGCGCGCGAGGCGGGAAAGCCGCTCATCGCCTACAAGCTCGGCCGCTCGCCCTACGGGGCGGAGCTCGCCACCAGCCACACCGGGGCGCTCGCGGGCAGCGACGCGGCGGCCGAGGCTTTCTTCCGCGCGCACGGCATCCTGCGCGCGACCATGCTGGAGAGCTTTCTCGAACTGCCCGCGCTGGCGCTGGGCCGCAAGCCCCATGCCCGCACGCACCGCGCCGTCTCGGTGCTCACCACGACGGGCGGTGGCGGCGCGATGGCGGTGGACGCGCTGGGTGTCGCGGGCGTCGAGGCGCGCGCGCCAGACGCGAAGGCGGCCGCGGCGCTCGCGGCGGCGGGCATGCCCGCCCATGGGCGGCTGCTCGACATGACGCTGGCCGGCACGAAGCCCGAGCGCATCGAGGCCGCCATCACCGCCCTCGCCGCGGCCGAGGACACGGACGCGATCATCCCCGTCATCGGCTCCTCCGCGCAGTTCCGCCCGCATGACGCGGTGGCGGGCATCCTGCGCGGGCGCGACGCCATCCGGGGCGCGAAGCCCATCGCGGCCTTCCTGGTGCCGCAGGCCGACGCCTCGCTGCGCCTGCTGGCCGAGGCGGGCATCCCCGCCTTCCGCACGCCCGAGAGCCTGGCGGATGCGATGCGCGCCTTCCTCGACTGGCGCGCGCCGCGCCCCGCCCCGCACATCGCCGCCCCCCAGGCCAGCCTGCCCGAGGCGCCGGACGAGGCGGACGCGCGCGAGCTGCTAGCGGCCCTCGGCCTCGCCTCGCCCTTCGCCCGCTTCACCGAGGTCGACGCCCCGCCCGAGGGGCTCCGCTATCCCGTCGCGCTCAAGATCCTCTCGCCCGACATCGCGCACAAGACGGAGATCGGCGGCGTCGTGCTGAACATCGCGGATGCGCGCCAGCTTCGGGTGGAGGCGGCGGCGATGCGCGCGCGCGTGCATCGCGCGGCGCCGGCCGCGCGAATCACGGGCTTCCTCGTGCAGGGCATGGCGCGGCCGCTCGCCGAGGCCATCCTCGGCTTCCGCCGCGATCCGGAGGTCGGGCCCGTCGTGCTGCTCGGCGCAGGCGGCGTGCTGGCGGAGCTGCAGCGCGACGTCGCCATCCGCCTCGCGCCGCTGCATCTCGACGAGGCGCGGGAGATGATCGCGGAGGTGCGCGCGCTGCGCGTGCTCACCGGCTGGCGCGGCCTGCCGCGCGGAGACGTCGAGGCGCTGGCGCACGCCATCCTCGCCATGGGCCGCCTCGCCGCGCTCGAGACCGTGAAGGAGGCGGAGGTGAACCCGCTGATGATCCACGAGAGCGGCCTGACCGTCGCCGATGCCTGGGTGGTGCGCGCATGACCGACCCCCGCCCCCTGATCGAGGCCCGCTTCGGCTTCCTGCCCTTCGCGCCGCCCGCCGGGATTGCGCCCGCGCTCGCGCAGCTCCTCGACCGGCGGGTGACGCGCCGCTACCGGCCGGAGCGCATCCCCCCGCCGCTGCTCGACACGGTGCTCGCCGCCGCCGCCTCCGCGCCCTCCAAGAGCGACATGCAGCAGTGGAGCGTGGTCGTGCTGGAGGAGGCCGAGAAGATCGCCGCCATCGCGGACTGGATCGGCAGCATGCCCTGGATCAAGGAGGCGCCGGTCTTTCTCGTCTTCTGCGCCGATGTGCGGCGGGGGCGCGACATCTGCGCCCGCGCGGGGCGCGAGCACGCGAACGACAACCTGGACACGCTGCTGAATGCGGCGGTCGACGCCGCCCTCGCCATGGGCATGGCGATCGTGGCGGCGGAGGCGGCGGGGCTCGGGAGCTGCCCGATCAGCTATGTGCGCAACCACCTCGAGAAGGTCGCCCCGCTGCTCGGGCTGCCCAAGGGCGTGTTTCCCGTGGCGGGACTCACGCTGGGCTGGCCGGCCGCGCGCAACCCGGTCTCGGTGCGGCTGCCGCCCGCGGTGACGGTGCATCGCGGCCGCTACGACGCCTCGGCCGAGGCCGAGGCCATCGCCGCCTATGACGCGCGCCGGCCGCCCGCCAGGCCACGCTACCCCGAGATCCACGGCCCCGCGCCCGAGGGCTGCCGCTGGAGCGAGAACCTCGCCCGGCAGCTCTCCGTGCCCGAGCGCGCCGGCTTCCGCGCCTGGCTGCGCGCACGCGGCTTCGCCCTTGACTGAGCGCCCGGGCGCCGACAACCCGGGCGTCGCCGACGCCGCGGGCCGCACCGCGCGGCGCGTGACGCCGAAGGACGCGGCGAGCCTCATCCTCTGGCGAGAGGGGCCGCGCGGCGTGGAGGTGCTGATGGGCCGCCGCCACCACGCGCTGCGCTTCATGCCGGGCGTGCTGGTCTTTCCCGGCGGGCGCGTGGACCGCGCCGATTACCGCGCGCCCGTCCTGTCCGAGCTCCTGCCCCTCACCCGGCGCATGCTGGAGGTCTCGGCGCGGCCCTCTCTGGCGCGGGCGCTGGCGGTCGCGGCGGCGCGGGAACTCCACGAGGAGACGGCGCTGGTGCTGGGCGAGCTGCGCGAGGGCCGCCTCGCGCCGGACCTCGCGGCCATGGACTATCTCTGCCGCGCCATCACGCCGGTGGGGCGGCCGCTGCGCTTCCATGCGCGCTTCCTGGTCGCGCCCGCCGAGGCGGCGCGGGGCGAGATCCGCGGCTCGGGCGAGCTGGAGGAGCTGCGCTTCTTCCCGGTGGACGAGCTCGCGGGCCAGCCGGTGATGGCCATCACCGCGCTGATCCTCGCGGAGTTCCGCGCCTGGCGCGCGCTCACGCCGCGGGGGCGCGCCCGCCGCAGCCTCATCGCCATCAAGGGGATGGACCGGCGCGTGCCGGAGCGGATCAGGTGAGCCGCCAGGCCTCGCCCTCGCGCGCCGCCACGCCGTCCTGCTCCAGCACCAGAAGCTGGGCGAGCAGGCTGCGCCCCGCGGCCTTGATCAGCCGCGGGTCCATCGGCCCATAGACGGGGCCGACCAGCGCCTCCACCGAGAGCGGCCCCTGCGCGCGCAGCGCCTCGACGATGCGCGCCTCGCGCCGCTGCCGGTGCTGGGCCAGCGCGTCGAGGAAGGGCATGGGCTCGGGCAGCGGGGGGCCATGGCCGGGAAGGTAGAGGCGGTCCCGCCCCTCGCGCGCGCGCAGCTTCGCGAGGCTCGTCATGTAGGCGCGCATGTCGCCGTCGGGCGGGCTGACGACGCTGGTGGACCAGCTCATCACATGGTCCGCGCTGAACAGGATGCCCGTGCCCTCCAGCGCGAAACAGAGGTGGTTGCCGCAATGGCCGGGCGTGAACAGCGCGGCGAGGCGCCAGTCCCCGCCCTCGAGCAGAGCGCCGTCGGCCAGGCGATGGTCGGGCTGGAAGTCATGGTCGCCGCCCTCGCCGCCCTCCTCGGGCGGGGTGGCGTGCGGGCCGAAGGCGTAGCTCGGCGCGCCGGTGGCCGCCTGCAGCGCGGCCGCCCCCGGCGAGTGGTCGCGATGGGTGTGCGAGACGAGGATGTGCGTGATGCGCTCGCCCCGCGTGGCGGCGAGGATCGCCTCCCGATGCGCCGGATCGTCCGGGCCCGGATCGAGCACCGCGACCGAGGCGCCGCCGCCGATCAGGTAGGTGTTGGTGCCGCGCCAGGTGAAGGCGCCCGGGTTGTCGCACAGGATGCGCCGCACGCCGGGCGCGATGCGCTCCACCGCGCCGGGGGCGAGCCCATCCTCGCGCAGGAAGGGGACGCTCATCGCTTCGCACCTCGCCGGATCTCGCGGTGCAGGATGTAGAGGGAGGCGAGCACGATCAAGCCCGCGCCGATGAAGGTCATCGCCCCCGGCACGTCGCCGAAGACGATCCAGCCCAGCAGCACCGCCCAGAGGATGCCCGTGTAGCTGTAGGCGCCGAGCGAGGAGACCTGCGCGGAGGCGAAGGCCTCGGTCAGCAGCACCTGCGCCACGCCGCCCACCAGGCCGACGGCGAGGAGCAGCCACAGCTCGTCCCAGCCTGGCGTCACCCAGAGGAAAGGCAGCGTCATCCCCGTGAAGGCCGTCATCAGCAGCGATTGCCACAGCACGATGGTGGTGGAGCGCTCGGTGGAGGAGAGGCTGCGCACCAGCAGCGTCGTCATCGCCGAAAAGACGCCGTGCAGCACGGCCACCGCCATGCCGATGGCCACCCATGCCTCCACCGCCCCCTGGAAGGCGCCCTGGCCGACCGCGATGACGAGGATGCCGAGGAACCCCAGCGCCACCGCGGCGAAGCGGTGCACGCCCACGCGCTCGCCCAGAAAGGGAATGGCGAGGAGGGTGACGAAGAGGGGCGTGGTGAAGGTCAGCGCCGAGTGCTCGGCCAGCGGCAGTACGGTCAGCGCGAAGAAGGAGCAGCCCATGGCCAGCGTGCCGGTGGTTGCGCGCAGGAGGTGCTGGGGAAAGCGCTGCGTGGCGAGCGCGAAGCCCTGCCCCAGGCGCCAGACGATGAACAGCACCACCGGCAGCGCCACCAGGCTGCGGAAGAACATGATCTCGGGGAAGGGGATGCGCTCGCCCAGCAGCTTCACCAGCGCGCCCATGAAGGTGAACAGCGCGGTGGCGGCGAGCATCAGCGCCGCCCCGCGCCGCGCGTCATGGCGCAGCGGCATGGCGGGCCCTCTCCTCGGCGCGGCGCACCCGCTCGCGGTGCAGGTTGTAGAGCCCCGCGCAGACGACGATGGCCGCCCCCGTCAGCGTGGTCCAGGCCGGCGCCTCGGCGAAGATGAGGAAGCCCAGCAGCAGCCCCCACAGCAGGGGCGTGTATTCGAGCGGCGCCAGCGAGGCGATGGGCGTCAGCGCGAAGGCGCGCGCGAAGAGCAGATGCGCCACCGCGTTGGAGACGCCGAAGAACACCAGCAGCAGCGCCAGCCACCAGGAGGGGAACAGGCTGGGCTGACCCGAAGCCGGCCAAAGCGCCTCGACGGGGTAGAGGATCAGCCCGTAGGGGATGTGCACCGCCAGCATCCAGAAGGCGATGACCGAGGGCGTGTCGGTGGCGGCCAGGGTGCGCGTCCAGATGCGGCTGACCGCCATGCCCGCCACGGCGACCAGCAGCACCGGCGTCTCCCAGCGCCAGAGGTCGCCGCCGGGCTGCAGCATGAACAGCACGCCAGAGAAGCCGAACAGGCAGGAGAGCCAGCGCCGCCAGCCCACGCGCTCGCCCAGCATGGGGATGGCGAGCAGCGTCATCATCAGCGGCGCGGCCGCCGCCACGGCATAGGAATCCGCAAGCCCCATGCCCGCGAGCCAGACGATGTACCACAGCACCGAGACGGTGCAGTGCAGCACGGAGCGCCCGAGCACGAGGCGCAGGTTGCGCGGCCACAGCCCCGCGAAGCGCGCCAGCGCCGCCACCGCCAGCGCGCCGATCGCGCCGCGCCAGAGCATGGCCCCGGCCACCCCCACCTCCGGCAGGGCGAACTTCACCGCCGCATCGGCGCAGGAGATCACGGCATAGCCGAGCACGCCGATGGCGAGGCCGCGCACCGCCGCTTCGCCGCTCGTGGCGCGCCCGGGCGCGGCGGGGGCCTCAGGCAAGCGCGGCGTCCGCCATCATGCAGGTGGCGCCGGCCGCGTCGCGCGTCTCGCCCAGGAGCCCCTCGCCCTCGCGCCGCGCCAGCACCGCGAGCAGCGCGCCCGCGAAGGCCGGCCGCACGCCGCGGAAGGCGAAGCGCGCAAGCCGGCGGCCCGGCGCGGCGGCGAGCATCGCGGCCGCCAGCAGCGTGGCCTGCAGCGGCCCATGCACCACGAGGCCCGGATAGCCCTCCTCTCCGCGCGCGTAGTCGGCGTCGTAGTGGATGCGGTGGCCGTTGCCCGTCAGCGCCGAGTAGCGGAACAGCAGCACCGGATCGGGCGTGAGGTCTCGGCGCAGCCCGGCCGCGAAGGGGGGCGCGGGCTCGGCCGGGCGCACCGCCCTGCCCTCCGCGCCGCGATAGACGAGGTCCTGCTCCTCGCTCAGCACCGGCCCGCGCGGGTTGGACAGTTCGTGCCGCAGGGTGACGAAGACGAGCCGGCCCGAGCCGCCCGTCTTCTCGATGACGGCCTGGATGGTC
>JBKBSR010000480.1:0-1794 GCA_046291055.1 Roseococcus sp. | reverse complement strand
AGGTCCACGACATCGCCGACGCCATGATCCTCGGCCGGCTGTTCGAGGCGCTCTTCGCCCGCGGCGTGGTTGTGGTCGCGACCTCGAACACCGCGCCCGACGACCTGTTCAAGGGCAAGCCTGGCCGCGACGCCTTCCTGCCCTTCATCGCGCTGATCAAGAAGCGGATCGAGGTGCTGGTGCTGGAATCCGCGCGCGACTACCGGCGCGAACGCATCCGCGGCCTGCCCACCTGGCATGTCCCGCCCGACGGCCGGGCCGAGCGCGCCCTCGATGCCGCCTTCGCCGAGCTGACCGGCGACAGGCCCGCCAAGCCGACGAAACTGACGCTGCTCGGCCGCGCGGTGGAGGTGCCGCAGGCCGCGCGCGGCGTCGCCCGCTTCGATTTCGACGACATCTGCGGCAAGCCGCTCGGCCCCGCCGACTACCTCGCCGTCGCGACGCATTTCCACACGCTGGTGATCGACGGCATCCCGCGCCTCGGCCCCGAGAATTTCGACAAGGCGCGCCGCTTCATCACGCTGATCGATGCGCTCTACGAGCACCGCGTGAAGCTGGTGGCGAGCGCTCAGGACCACCCGGACCGCCTCTACGAGCGCGGCGAGAACGCGGCGATGTTCGAGCGCACCGCCTCCCGCCTGATGGAGATGCAGAGCCAGGACTACCTCGCCCTGCCGCACCTCACCTGACACCCGCCGGCCCGAGGCCGCACCCGCGTCCGCCAGGCATCAGCCTCCGCTGCCGCCCGCCGGCGTGGGCGGCTCCTCCCCGCGCAGGAAGGCATCGAGCGCGGGCAGCATCTCCGGCAGGCCGGCGGCCCAGCGCGCGGTCACCGGGTTCAGCGCCTCGAGCCAGACGAGGTGCCGCAGGCCCATCAGCCGCGACAGCCGGGCCATGCAGGTGGTCAGTTGCGCCCCCGCCACGGTGCCGGGCATGATCTCGAACACCGCGGTGCCCGGCCGCGCCAGCAGCAGATGCGCGAGCCCGCCGCCATGCGGCGCCGCGATCGCCTCCGCCCCACGCACCAGCCGCGCCTGCGCGGCATAGGGCATGCCGGTGAAGGTCACGGCGCGGAAGCCCCGCTCGGCGAGCGCCGCCTCCACCGCCTCCTCGTTGCCGAGCCGCCGCTTGGCGCTGTCGCGCCGCGAGATGTAGAGCCGCCGCACCGTCCCGCCGGGCGGCTCAGGCGCGGCATCCACCGCCGCGCGCAAGGTCTCGAGCAGCCGGCGATGCGCGCCGAGCGGGGCGATGCTGCCCGCCCCGAAACTGCCGAGGAACAGCCGCCCGACGCGCAGCGCGTCCCCCGCGGGCAGGACGGGCAGCGCCGCCCCGCCGGCGAGGCGCAGGCTCTCGAGCACGAAGCCCGCCGCGTCGTCGCGCACCACGACGGGGATGTCCGGCGTGCCCGGCTCGAAGCGCCAGGCGAGCGAGGGCAGCCAGTCCGCGAGCCAGTGGTAGATGCTGTTGTGCGTCTCGGCCGCCAGCGCAGCCTCGGCCACCGAAGGCGCGCCCGGCATGGCGGCGCGCGAGGCCTCCGGCACCGCATGGCCCTGGTCGAGCACCACCTGCCCATTGGCCAGCCAGACCTGGCCCAGGCGGTTGACGAAGACGTCGCGGAACTCGACGACATCGGGCTGCGCGCGGGCGGCGAGCGCGGCCTCGAAGCCGCCGATCGCGGCGCGGTAGGCCTCGATCACCACCGCGGGCACCCCCGGCGCGGCGAGGATGCGCGCCGCACCCGGCCCGGGATGCGGCGCGAGCGGACCCTCCGCGAAGGCATGCGGCGCCGGCACG
>JBKBSR010000479.1:0-1795 GCA_046291055.1 Roseococcus sp. | reverse complement strand
GCTCGAGGAAGGCGCGCTGCGCCTCGATCCGGCCGCCTGGGCGCCGCCAGCCGCCCCGCCGCCCGCCGCCGCCTCCGCCCCGGCCTCATCCGGGGCCGGGGCGCCGCTCGCCTTCGACATCCGCCGCGTCACGCTGCGCGGCTGGCGGCTGACCCTGGGGGGCGATGCGCTGGAACTGCCGGAGCTGCGGGCCGAATCGCCCGCCGCCGGCGCGCCGCTCGCGCTGTCGGGGGAGGCGCGCTGGCGCGGGCAGTCCTTCGCCCTCGCCGGCGAGGCCGCCCCGCCCGCGCGCCTGCATCTGCGCGCGGCGGCGCAGGGCGCGGCGCTCGCGGTGGAGGTGACGCCCGACTCGGCCCGGCTGCGGCTCGATCTGCCCGAGCCCGGGCGTCTCTCGGCCCTGGCCGGACGCCCGCTGGAGGCGCTCGGCCCCGTGCAGGCGGAGGCCGAGGCGCGGCGCGGCCCCGCGGGCTGGGCCCCCGGTGCGCTCATGCTCCGCGCCAGCCCGGCGGGCGGGCGGCTGCTCCTGACGGGGGCGGGGGAGGGCGTGTTCCGGGCCGAGCTGGCCCTGCCCGCCCTCGCGCCGCTCGCGCCGCTGGCGGGGCGGGCGCTGCCGCCCATCACCGGCATCGAGGGGCGCGCGATCCTCGCCCTGGAGGATAATCGGCGGCTTGCGCTGCGCGACCTCGCCTTCGCCTCCTCGGCGGGGGATCTGGCGGGGGAGGTGACGCTCGCGCTCGCGCCCCGGCCCGGGCTCTCCGGCAGCCTGCGCTCCAGGCGGCTCGATCTCGCCGCGTTGCGCCCGCCGCCCCCGCCTGCCGCCGCGCCGCCTGCCGCCGCGCCGGCCCCCGCGCCCGCCCCGGCCGCGCCGCCGCGCCTGATCCCCGATCTGCCGCTCGACCTCTCGGCGCTGCGCGGCTTCGACGCCGATCTCGCCTTCCGCCTCGCGCGGGTGGAGGACGGGCCGCGGGTGCTGACCGAGGTGGAGGGGCGCTTCGTCAATGAGGCCGGGCGGGCGCGGCTCGATCCGCTGAGGCTCGGCCTGCCCGGCGGGCGGCTCGCGCTGCGCGCGGCGGCGGACGCGACGCGGCCCGCCCCGGCGGTGCAGGTCGCGGGGGGCGGGCAGGGGCTCGACCTCGCCGCCTTCCTGCGCGGGCTGGGCGCCGAGGCGCCGAGCGATGGCCGCGCGGACCTCGCCTTCGACCTGCGCGGCGAGGGGGGCGGCACCCGCGCCCTGGCGGCCAGCCTGTCGGGCGTTTTCGGGCTGGCGGTGATCGACGGCGCGCTGGGCGGGGCCCTGGCGCGCAGCCTCTCGCAGCTCTCGCCGCAGCTTGCCCAGGGGGTTGCGCTCTCCTGCCTCGCCCTGCGCGGCGAGGCGGAGGGCGGGGTGCTGCGCCTCTCCACCTTCTTCCTCGACGGCGCGGCGGGGCGGATCGGCGGCGAGGGCGCGATCCGGCTGGCCGACGAGACGCTGGCGCTGCGGCTGCTGGCCGACCTTCGCCTCGGCGGCGTGCGCCTGCGCGCCCCGGTGCCGGTCACCGGCACGCTGGCCCAGCCGCGGCTGGAGGGGGCGGGGCTGCTGGCCGGGGCGCTGGGCGGGGTGGCGCCGCCCGCGCTGCCCGACTGCGCGAACGCCTTGCGCGCCGCCGCAACCGCGGCGTTCACATCCCGCGCGGTACCGCGCGCGATCGACGCAAACACCTGGCCGTCGCTCGGGCTGACCGTCGCTCGGGCTGACCACCTCGAGCGTGCGGCCGTCGGAAGCCGGCAGCCACTTGCCGCCGATCAGATTCATGCG